>NZ_JBDYKL010000025.1:0-67304 GCF_040012415.1 Sanguibacter sp. 25GB23B1 | reverse complement strand
CCCCCCCCCCCCCCCCCCACGAGGAAGGACCCGAGCTCATGAACCGTCCTGCTCAGCCCCGCCTGGGGGTCGCGATGATCGGCTACTCCTTCATGGGGGCCGCTCACTCTCAGGCGTGGCGCACCGCCCCTCGATTCTTCGACCTGCCGATGAGGCCCGAGATGGCGGTGCTCGGCGGTCGGGACGCCGGGGCGGTCCAGGCGGCAGCCGACCGGCTCGGCTGGTCGGCGACCGAGACGGACTGGCGCGTGCTCGTCGAGCGGGACGACGTCGACCTCGTCGACATCTGCACACCCGGTGACACGCACGCGGACATCGCGATCGCCGCGCTGCGTGCCGGCAAGCACGTGCTCTGCGAGAAGCCGCTCGCCAACACGGTCGAGGAGGCCGAGCGCATGGCGGCCGCGGCGGCCGTCGCGGCGACGCAGGGGGTCGTCGCGATGGTCGGCTTCACGTACCGCCGCGTGCCTGCCGTCCAGCTCGCCCGGCAGCTCGTCGCCGACGGGCGGATCGGCACCGTCCGCCACGTCCGCGCGCAGTACCTCCAGGACTGGCTCTCCGACGAGCAGTCGCCCCTGACGTGGCGGCTCGACAAGGAGAAGGCCGGGTCGGGTGCGCTCGGCGACATCGGCGCCCACATCATCGACCTCGCCCAGTTCATCACCGGCGAGACCATCACGGGTGTCTCCGGGCTGCTCGAGACGTTCGTCCACGAGCGCCCCGTCGCGACGTCCTCCACCGGTCTGTCGAGCACCGCCGGCACCACCTACGGGCAGGTGACCGTCGACGACGCGGCCGTCTTCCTCGCCCGGCTCTCGGGCGGTGCCGTCGGCGTCTTCGAGGCCACCCGCATGGCCACCGGCCGCAAGAACGCCATCCGGCTCGAGATCAACGGCTCCGCAGGCTCCGTCGCGTTCGACTTCGAGGACATGAACGTCCTCGAGCTCTACGACGCGACCGACCCGGCCGGCGAGGCCGGCTTCCGGCGCATCATCGTCACCGAGCCCGAGCACCCGTACCTCGCCGCCTGGTGGCCTCCGGGCCACGGGCTCGGCTACGAGCACGCGTTCACCCACCAGGTCGTCGACCTCGTCACCGCCGTCCACGGCGGGACACCGGCGACCCCCACGTTCTCCGACGGCCTGGCCGTCCAGCGAGTTCTCGACGCCGTGCAACGGAGCGCGGCCAGCAGGAGCGAGTGGCAGAAGGTCTGATCGCTCGCCACGACCGGTGACAGCCGGAGACGAGAGCAGGAGGTACCGCGAGAGCGCCGGGCCGACGCCCGACGGTGTCATGAGGGGCCGGACTACCGCAGTGTCTTCGAGGATCAACGACGGCAGCCCGGCCTGGAGCGATGAACCCTGATGAGGAGTTGCATCACATGAAGGATATCCGCGCACCACGACGCCCCGGGAGACGGTTCGCCGCAGCGGCGCTCGCCGCGGTCGTCGGACTGTCGGGGGTGGCCGTCATCGGCGCTCCCGCGTCGGCCCACGACGGTGTGGACCACGACACGGAGCCGGGCGCAGCCAGCGCGCTCGACTGGACGAACTACGAGAAGGTCCTGCTCACGAAGGACGTCGGTGAACCCATCGACCTCGCGGTCCTCCCCGACAAGACCGTCCTGCACACCGCCCGCAACGGGGACGTCCGGCTGACGGACCCGTCCACCGGAATCACCCGGGTGACGAACACGATCCCCGTCTACACGAACTCCGAGGACGGCCTCCAGGCCATCGGCGTGGACCCCCAGTTCGCGGAGAACGGCTGGGTCTACCTCGTCTACGCACCGTTGGACGACACCCCGGTGGGCTCCGCACCCCAGACCCTGCCGGCCGGCGCAGACGACTCCTACTGGGAGCAGTGGGAAGGCGTGAACCGCTTGTCCCGCTTCCAGTGGACGGGCACCGAGCTCGATCTCGCCACCGAGCAGACGATCCTCGAGGTCCCCGTCCAGCGCGGGCAGTGCTGCCACGTGGGCGCCGACTTCGACTGGGACGCCGACGGCAACATGTACCTCGCCACCGGTGACAACACGCCGGCGAGCACGCCCGGCGCGAACGGCTTCGCGCCGAACAACGACGCCCCCGGCCTCAACCCGGGCTTCGACGCCCGCCGCGGTGCCGGGAACACCAACGACCTCCGCGGCAAGATCCTGCGCTTCACCGTGCAGCCCGACGGCAGCTACACGATCCCGGAGGGAAACCTCTTCGCCCCCGGGACAGAGGGCACACGGCCGGAGATCTTCGTCATGGGGGTCCGCAACCCCTTCCGCATCGACGTCGACGCGGAGACGAACAGCCTCTCCTGGGGCGACTACGGGCCGGACGCCGGCACGGCGAACCCTGCCCGCGGTCCGATGGGCCTCGTCGAGTGGAACACGACCTCGCTCGACACCCCGCAGAACAGCGGGTGGCCCTACTGCACGGGTGACAACTTCGCCTACAACGAGTGGGACTTCGAGACCGCGACGGCCGGAGCGTTCTTCGACTGCGCCGCCCCGGTGAACAACTCGCGGTGGAACACCGGGCTCACACAGCTCCCCGCCGCTACGCCCGCCACCCTGTACTACGGCGACCGTCCCGGGGACCAGCCGTGGGACGAGCTCGTGAACTTCGGCACCGGTAGCGGCCAGGGCCCGCACGGCGGTCCTGTCTACCACTTCGACGCCGACAACCCGTCGACGACGAAGTTCCCGGAGTACTGGGACTCGAAGGCGTTCTTCGGGGAGTTCACCCAGGACTACCTCGCGGCGTTCACCGTCGACTGGGCCACCTCCTCCGTGACCCACATCGAGGACTTCCTGCCGAACACCGCGCTCTACGCAGCCGCGCAGCCGATCCACGACAATCCGATGGACCTCGAGTTCGGTCCTGACGGCTCGCTCTACGTCATCGAGTACGGTGACGGGTTCTTCCGGGCCAACCCGGACGCCGGGCTCTACCGGATCGACTACGCGGAGGGGAACAAGTCTCCGCAGGCGAGCTTCACCGCGACACCCGGTTCCTCGAGCGAGGCACCGCTCACCGTGACCTTCGACGCGTCGGCATCGACCGACCCCGAGGGCTCGGCGCTCACGTACGACTGGGACTTCGAGGGCGACGGCACGTTCGACGCCACCGGGGTCGAGGCGACGCACACGTTCACCGAGCTCGGTCAGTACGTGGTCCGGCTGCGGGTCACCGACGAGCAGGGCAAGTTCTCGCTCACGTCGCGGCCCGTCACGGTCGGCAACCAGGCTCCCGAGGTCACCGTCGCGTACCCGGCCAACGGCGGGTTCTTCAACTGGGGCCAGGCGGTGCCGTTCTCCATCACGACGAGCGACGCCGAGGACGGCACGGAAACCGTGTGCTCCCGCGTGTCCTGGACCTTCGGTCTGGGCCACGACGAGCACGCGCACCCCGAGGTCCAGGGAACCGGCTGCCGGGGCGCGTGGCTCACGCCCGTCAACGCCCCCGAGCACGGACCGACGTCCAAGCTCTACGGCGCCGTCGTCGTCCGCTACACCGACGCGGGGGCCAACGGCCTCCCGGCGGCGACCGGCGAGGCGACCGTCCACCTCAACCCGTTCCTCCAGCAGGCCGAGCACGCGACCGAGCGGTCGGGCGTCACGGTCTACGCCGACGAGTCCGCGAGCGCGAGCAGCGCGATCCGTGGCCTCGGCACCGGCGACTTCCTGCGGTACAGCCCGGTGAGCTTCGCCGGGATCACGGGGGTCTCGGTGGTCGCGAACGGTGGCGGCCAGGTCCAGATGCGCTGGGGAGCGGCGGACGCCGAGCCCTTCGCGGTCGCGGACATCCCGGCGGGTGCCGGGTGGAAGACCGTCGAGGTCCCGCTGCCGACCGTGCCGGACGGCTCGGGCGACCTCTTCGTCACGTCGGCGAACGACCTCGCGGTCGACTCCCTGACGTTCCAGGGTGCGGGCGTCGCGGACGTGACGGCTCCGGTGGTGAGCCACACGCTCACGCCGGGGGCACCGACCGGGGTCGGGGGCGTCTACAACGTGCCCGTGTCCCTGGGGATCGCGGCGCAGGACGTGGGCCAGCTCGCCAGCGTCCAGTACTCGCTCGACGCGGGTGCGACGTGGACGACGATCCGGGCGGTGAACGGCGCGTACACCGTGCCGTTCCCGGCGGACGGCACCTACGCGGTGACGTACCGGGCGACGGACACGGGTGGCAACGTCTCGGAGCTCGGGTCCGCGGCGTTCACGATCGACCTCGACGCCCCGAACGAGCCGACGGTCGACTCGACCACGGTCGTCACGGTCCCGGCGGCCCGCGTGGTCTACGGGGCACCCGGCGAGGTCACGGTGACCGTCGCCGGGGAGGGTGGCGTGCCCACGGGCACCGTCGCCGTCATGGTCGGCGAGACCCAGGTGGGGAGCGGCACCCTCGCGGAAGGCACCGCCACCATCGCCCTCGACCCGACCCTCCCTGTCGGGACGCACGTCCTCGCCGTCGCGTACCAGGGCGACGAGGTGTTCAAGCCGTCGACGACGACGGGGCGCATCACCGTCGCCAAGGCGACGTCGACCATCACGGGGGTTGTCTCGCCGAACCCCGTCAAGCCGGCCATCGCCCCGAAGGTGACGGTGCAGGTCGCGACCTCCACCGGGTTCGTCACCACCGGTGACGTGGCCGTGACGGTCACCCGCAACAACGTCCTCGTCGCGACCGCGACCGGGACCCTCGACGCCACCGGAGCCGTCGTGGTCACCCTGCCGAAGCTCTCCACGGTCGGCACCTACAAGGTCGAGCTCAACTACGCCGGGACCGCCTCGGTGACCAGGAGCTCCAGCTCGACCACTCTCACCGTCCGCAGCTAGACCGCTGGTGGGCCCGGGGCACAGGCGCCCCGGGCCCACCTGGGGAATCACTCGAAGGAGAGAACATGACTTCCCAACCGCTCACCCGCCGCTCGCTCATCAAGGCTCTCGCGGCGTCCACCGTCGCGGTCGGCATCGGCGCCGCCCTCGGACCGTCGGCCAGCGCCGCCGGTCTCGCGCAGGCGGCCGCCCCGACGAGCGGCCGCAACCGCCTCGTCCCGGTGAACCGCATCGGCATCCAGCTGTACTCCATCCGCGACAAGGTCAGCTCGCTCGGCTTCCGTGCCGTGTTCGAGGAGCTGGCGAACATCGGCTACTCCGAGGTGGAGTTCGCCGGGTACACCCAGGGCCAGGTCGGTGCCATCACGCCGCAGGAGATCCGTCAGCTCCTCGACGACAACGGCCTGCGGGCCGTCGGCAGCCACGTCGGGCTCAACGCCCTGCGGACGGACCTCGCCCGCCAGATCGAGATCGCGAACATCCTCGGGATGCCGCACGTGGGCACGGCCAACGCGCCGACGAACGTGGCGACCGTCGCCGGCTACCTCGCCGCCGCCGAGGAGTTCAACGCGTGGGGCGCCCAGGCGTCCGCCGCGGGCCTCAAGCTCTACCAGCACAACCACCAGGGCGAGTTCGCGTTCGCGTCCGACCAGCCGGAGGTGCGTCTCTACGACGTGTTCCTCGAGAACACCGACCCCCAGCACGTCTTCCTCGAGATGGACGTGTACTGGGCCTACGTCGGCAAGCACCTGTTCCCCGGGTTCGAGCCGATCGACTACGTCACGGCGAACCCTCGCCGGTACCCGCTCCTGCACCTCAAGGACGGCAAGACCAACGAGGCGAACCCGAACGGCTACGACATCATCGAGCACGGCGCCGGCGACATCCCCTACCAGGCGTTCTTGTCCAACCTCCGTGACCGTGGGCAGCGGTACGGCATCTGGGAGCAGGACAACGCGGGCTCGACCGCGGTGCCGCCCAACCCTGTCGACTCGTTCGGCAACGCACGTCGGAGCTACACGTCCATCTACGGCCTTCGTGGCTGAGCACCGAGACGACAGGAGAACACCATGAAGAAATGGACAGTTCCAGCGGCCTTCGTGGCCGCTGCAGCGATGATCACGGTCGGTGCACCGGCGGCGTTCGCCGCCTCGACCGAGTGCACCACGGAGCTCGCCGACGAGACCGTCACGGGTGATCTCGTGGTGCCCGCGGGTGCCACGTGCGTGCTCGGCGGCACGACCGTCACCGGGTCGATCGTCGTCAACGAGGACGGCTGGCTCGACGCCACGGAGGTGGTCGTCGGCGGTGACGTCATCGGCACCGACACGTACGGCATCCTCATCGACGGCGCGAGCGTCGCCGGCGACGTGAGCTCGTTCTCGACGGGCACGCGGGAAGGGTTCCTCTACCTCTACGACCTCGAGGTCACCGGCAGCGTCGACGCCGGCGGAATCGACGTCGAGGTGAGCGACACGAGCATCGACGGCAGCTTCTCGACCGCCGCCGCCAGCTACGTCGACCTCCTGCGCACGAGCGTCGCCGGCGACGCGTCGATCGCGGACAGCCCGTTCGGGGCGACCGTGAGCGGCGCGATCGTCGGCGGCAGCCTGAGCGTGTCGGGCAGCTCGCGCGACGTGCTCGTCGGTGCCCTCGCGGACGGCGGCCTCGACCAGTGGGGCAACACCGTCGGCCGCGACCTCGTCCTGACGGGGAACACCGCGAACCTCCAGGTCGCGGGAACGGTCGTCGTGGGCTCGATCCAGCTCGACGGGAACACCCCGGCGGCCAACCTCGGCGCCGGGAACTCCGCCGGCGGGGTCACCGGAGACCACACCGGCGACGGGCCCGCACCGGGGCTGGGCGCGGACGACCAGGCTGTCGCGGTCGTCGTGCCGGAGCAGCTCCCGGGCGAGTTCATCTGGAGCCTCGACTCCACGGGCAGGCTCGTGGACATGGGGGTCGCCGAGGAGATGGGCGACCACTTCGAGGCGACGGGCGAGATCGCACCCGTGCGCGTCACCGACACGCGGGCCGAGGCTCCGGCCTGGTCCGTCTCCGCACAGGTGAGCGACTTCGTCGCCGGGGGCACGACGCTCGACGGCAAGCACCTCGGCTGGGCGCCGAAGCTGCTCGAGAACGAGGGCCAGGCGGTCGCCGGTGCGGCTGTGCCGTCCGGCTTCGACGAGGGCGAGGGACTGTCCGTCCCGCGCAACCTCGGCCGGGCCGAGGCAGGGCACGCCCTCGGGTCGTCCGTCCTCGGTGCTGACCTGACCCTCAAGCTGCCGCTCGGGGTCGACGCAGGGACGTACACCGCCACGCTGACGCTCACCGCGCTCAGCTAGCGACCAGGCGGTCCGGTCCCCGCGAGGCGGGGACCGGACCGTCACCACCCGCTCGACCCGCACGACCGGCCAGGAGCACCCATGACCCGCACGTCGCTCGCCTCCACTCCCCCTCCGTCGACGCTCGTGCTCGTGGCGTCGCAGCCCGCCCGAGTGCTCACTCGGGCTTGGCTGGCCGTGCTCGTCGCGCTGTGCGCCGTGCTCGCCCCGGTGACCGTAGCCCGCGCGGACGAGGCTCCGGGCGCCCAGGTGTCGTGGGGCGTGCGCCCCGCCGACACGGAGCACGGCACCCAGCGGCCCAGCTACGCGTACGAGCTCGAGCCCGGCACCGTGCTCACCGACGCGCTCGTCGTGTCCAACTACTCCCCCGCCCCGCTCACCCTGAGCGTGTACGGCGCGGACGGCTTCATGACCGACGACGGCCAGCTCGACATCGTCACCGCCGGGACCGAGTCCACCCAGCTCGGCGCGTGGGTCGAGTTCGAGACCGAGTCCCTCGTCCTGCAGCCCGGCGAGACGACGACCGTCCCCTTCACCGTGAGCATCCCGGCCGACGCGACGCCCGGCGACTACGCAGGCGGCGTCGTGACGTCGCTGCTCGTCCAGGAGGCCACGGGTGTGAGCGTCGACCGCCGCCTCGGCTCCCGCATGCACGTACGCGTCGCCGGCGACCTCGCCCCGCGCGTGAGCATCGACGACCTCGACGTGAGCACCTCCGGCGGCGTGCTCGGCGTCTTCACGGCCGCCCCGGCCACCGTGTCCTTCACCGTGACGAACACCGGAAACACGCGCCTCGCAGCAGGCCACGTGGTCGAGCTCTCCGGGCCGTGGGGCCTCGGCTCGGCCTCCGTGCCGCAGACGGAGCTTCCCGAGATGCTCCCCGGGACCTCGGTGGACAAGACGGTCGAGGTCGACGGGGTCCGGCCGCTCGTGCGGCTCACGGCCGAGGTGCGCGTCGCAGGCCAGCCGATCGCCCCCGCGATCGCCGGCAGCGCGGCAGCCGCCGGTGCCGGGGACACCGACGGGCCCGCCGTCGAGGCGTCCGCGACCGAGACGGTCTGGGCCGTGCCGTGGCTGCTCCTCGCCGTCGTCGCCCTCCTCGTCCTGGCCCTCGTCCTCTGGCCGGTCCGCCGCAAGCGACGCCGGGCGGCCGAGCAGGCGCGCATCGACGCGGCGGTGGAGGCGGCGCGGCGCGAGGACGCGACCGCCGCGGCTCCGGGAGACGCCTGGGGAGCCCGCTGAGGTGCGGGCACCCGCGTCTGGGGGGAGACTCTGACCGGTGCTGCGACGAGGCTGCGCGCCCCAACCCTCCTCCACGGAATCGAGCACGAGACATGGCTGACCCGATCCCGAGCACCGACCGCGTCGCGGCCGTCGTCTACAACCCCGTCAAGGTGGACCTCGACGCCCTCAAGTCCGCGGTGGCCCGCGAGGAGCACGCAGCAGGCTGGTCGACGTCGCTGTGGTTCGAGACGAGCGTCGAGGACCCGGGACAGGGCATGACGCGCGAGGCGCTCGACGCCGGCGTGGACATGATCCTCGCTGCCGGCGGCGACGGGACCGTGCGCGCAGTCGCGGAGGCGATCGGCGACACGGAAACCCCTCTCGCTCTGCTGCCGTCGGGCACGGGGAACCTCCTCGCCCGCAACCTCCAGCTCACGCTCGACGACCTGGACCACTCCGTGCACAGCGCGTTCGCCGGCACGGACCGGCGCGTCGACCTCGCGAAGATCGAGATCCGACGCACGGACCGCACCATCACGAAGCACTCCTACGTCGTCATGGCCGGCGTGGGCCTGGACGCGAAGATGCTCGAGAACACCGACGAGGACCTCAAGAAGAAGGTCGGCTGGCTCGCCTACGTCGGCGCCATCATCACCTCTCTCAAGGACCGCAACCGGCTCACGCTCCAGATGTCGGTCGACGGCGGCGAACCGACGACGATGAACGCGCACACCGTCATCATCGGCAACTGCGGCTCCCTCCAGGCCAACGTGCTGCTCCTGCCCGAGGCTGTCGTCGACGACGGCCTCCTCGACGTGGTCGTCATGCGCCCCGAGAACCTCGTCGGCTGGGCGCAGGTGCTGCACAAGATCATCTGGGAGAACGGCGTCCTGAGCCGCACCCCGCTCGGCCGCAGGTTCCGCACCAAGGAGGTGCGCGCCCTCAACTACGTCCGCGGCGAGAAGCTCACCGTGAACCTCAGCCGGCCCGAGCAGATCGAGCTCGACGGCGACGGCTTCGGCGAGGCGACCGCCTTCCGCACGTGGGTCGAGCACGAGCACCTCGTCGTGCGCGTCCCGCAGGACGACGACTCGGCGGCGTAGTCCCCGCCGGGGGGCGGGTCGACCTGGTCACACCTGGGCCCTTTGACTCACGACAGCGCGGCGGCGACCGATAAGACGGCCGAGGGCGCCTGCCGTGGCGTCGTGAACCGTCCGAGGAGAACCCATGTCGTCCGTCGAGCACCGAGCGCGCTCCATCATGTCCGACCGTCCGCTCGGCGTGAAGATCGGCGCAGCGCTCGCGCTCATGGCGATCGCCGCGCTGGTCACAGGCCTCGTGAGCATCTCGAAGATCCGGGACCTGCGCGACGGCCAGTCCGAGCTGTACCAGCAGAACGTCCAGCCCATCGTCGTCCTCGGTGACATCCAGCGGTCCTTCCAGGGTGACCGCGCGCGCATCATCCAGTACGGCATCGCCGACGAGGCGACCCGCGAGGAGCTCCGAGCGGACCTCACCGTCCGCAAGGCCGAGGTCGATGAGCTCATCGCAGCCTATGCCCCCTTCGCCATCGGTGACGAGGACTGGGCCACGTTCGAGTCCGGCCTCTCCGAGTTCTACGCCGTGTCCGAGGGCGAGCTCTTCGACGCCGCCGACGCCGGCCAGGACGAGGAGTTTGCGACCCTGTTCCAGGAGACGATCCGGCCCCTCCTCACGTCGTTCGTCGAGCCCTTCAACGCGGAGACCAAGACGCAGGAGGAGCAGGCCGCACAGCGTGCCGCCGACGGAGAGGCTGCCGCGTCGAGCGCCCTCGTCACGATCGTCCTCACGCTGAGCATCGGCATCATCGCGTCGGGCCTTCTCGGCACGTGGGTCACGCGCAGCATCCTCCGTGACCTGCGCCGGGTCCGCGAGGCCACCGAGCGTCTCGCGGCCGGCGACCTCTCCTCGACCACCGGCGTCGTCACGGGCGACGAGGTGGGCCAGATGGCGAAGTCGCTCGACGTCGCCATCCTCGACATCCGCTCCCTCATGGAGTCGGTCACCGGATCGGCCGACGCCGTCGCCGCAGCGTCCGAGGAGCTCTCCGCGTCCTCGCTCCAGATCGCGTCCTCCGCCGAGGAGACCTCGGTGCAGTCCGGTGTCGTCGCCAACGCGGCCGACGAGGTCTCGCGCAACGTCGAGACCGTCTCGAACGGTGCGCACGAGATGGGTGCCGCGATCCGCGAGATCTCCCAGTCGGCCAACGACGCCGCGCGCGTCGCCGCACAGGCCGTGACGACCGCCGCGGAGACCACCACGCAGGTCTCGCGCCTCGGCATCTCCTCCCGCGAGATCGGCGACGTCGTCAAGGTCATCACGAGCATCGCCGAGCAGACGAACCTCCTCGCCCTCAACGCGACCATCGAGGCCGCCCGCGCCGGCGAGGCCGGCAAGGGCTTCGCCGTCGTCGCGAGCGAGGTCAAGGAGCTCGCCCAGGAGACCGCCCGGGCGACGGAGAACATCGCGAGCCGGGTCGAGACCATCCAGACGGACACCGAGGGTGCCGTCCGGGCGATCGACTCGATCAGCGAGATCATCGCGTCCATCAACGAGTACCAGCTGGCCATCGCGTCCGCCGTCGAGGAGCAGACCGCCACGACGGCCGAGATGTCCCGCTCCGTCGCCGAGGCAGCCGGTGGAACTGGTCAGATCGCCGGCAACATCGGCTCGGTCGCCGACGCCGCGGCGAGCACCACGCTCGCCGTGAGCCAGACGCAGCAGGCCATCGCGGAGCTCGCCTCCATGGCCTCCGGCCTGCGGTCCCAGGTGGGACGCTTCACCTACTGACAGGACGCCGCCCGCGCTCACCGGTCGTCCGGCCCTGAGCGCGGGCGGTGCTTCAGCGCAGGAAGGCGCGCGCCACGAGCACGTCCATGAGCGTGTCCGGCAGGAGCTTGCGGGCGGCGACGATGGTGCCTGCCCCCTTGCCCGCGGCGTAGCGGGCACGCGGTCGGCGCACGGTCGCGGCGCGAACGATCTTCCGGGCGACCACGTCGGGCGTCGTGCCTGTGCGCGGGTCGTCGGCCCGCGTGAGCGCCGCGGCGACGGAACGCGCCATGGCCCCGTACGGCCCGGCGGCCGACTGCTCGAGCATGCTCTCTCGCGCGATCGTGTTCCACTCGGTGAGGATGGGTCCGGGCTCGACGATGACGACCTCGACGCCGAACGGCGCGAGCTCGATGCGCAGGCAGTCGCTGAGCCCTTCGACCGCGAACTTCGTCGCGTGGTACCAGGAGCCGAGCGGCTCGTAGATCTTGCCGCCGATCGAGGAGATGTTGACGATGCGCCCGGAGCGGCGCTCCCGCATCCCGGGCACGACGAGCTGGATCAGCCGGGCGAGACCGAACACGTTGACCTCGAACTGCCGTCGCGCCTCGTCGAGCGGCACGTCCTCGAGCGCACCGAACGAGCCGTACCCGGCGTTGTTGACGAGCAGGTCGATGCGACCGGCCTCGTCGAGGATGCGCTCGATCCCCTCCGTCATCGACGCGTCGTCCGTGACGTCCATCGCGAACGTGTGGATGCCGCGCTCGGTGAGCGCGGCCATGCGTTCCGTCCGGCGCGCCACGGCGTAGACGCGGTATCCCTGGGTGGCGAGCAGGAGGGCGGTCTCCTCGCCGATGCCGGAGGATGCTCCGGTGACGAGGGCGACCTTCGGGGCGGTGCTGGCGTGGGCAGGCAGGGAAGTCATGCCGGTCAGTCTGTCAGTGAGGCCGCGTAGCGTGCGGCGAGGCGTGCGGCAGCCTCCCGGAGCTCGGGTGGTCCGACGATCTCGAGGTCGGTGTCGAAGTTCCCGAACCATGCGGCGAGGCCGCCCCAGGACCACGACGTGGCGTGGACGCGGCAACGGTCGGGGCCGAGCGCCTCGACGAGCACGAGGTCGCCGACCCACTGGGCGATCGAGGAGGCGGACGTGTGGAGGATCGCCTGGCCCGCGCAGGGCCCGGCCGGGACGACGAAGCGCTCGGCGACGTACGTGGCGACGTCGGGCGCCGGGAGCTGCCGCCGCTCGAAGCGCGGGCCCGTGGGGCTGCGCGGCGTCATGCGGTCGACGCGGTACGTCCGCCAGTCGGCGCGGTCGAGGTCCCAGCCGACGACGTACCACCGGGCGCCCCAGGTGATGAGGTGGTGCGGTTCCGTCCGTCGCGGCGGACCGGCGACGCCCGGTGACGCCGTCGCCTGCGTGGCACCGCCGTCGCGCGGGCTGGAGTAGTCGAAGCGCAGCACCTCGCGGGCCTGGATCGCGGTCCCGATCTCGACGAGCCTGGCCGTCGCGACCCGGGGCGCGTCCGGGGACGTCGGCTCGACGAGCGTCACCTGGAGCGCGTCGATCCTCGCCCGCAGGCGCGCGGGCATGACCTGCCGGACGGTCGCGAGCGCGCGGGCCGCGGCCTCGCCGATCCCGGTGACGGTCGACGAGGTCGTCTGGAGCGCCACCGCGACGGCGACGGCCTGCTCGTCGTCGAAGAGGAGCGGTGGGAGGTCGGCTCCGGCCGCCAGACGGTATCCGCCGTCGGGGCCCTTCGTCGCGCGCACGGGGTAGCCGAGCTCGCGGAGGCGGTCGACGTCGCGCCGGACGGTGCGCGGGCTCACCTCGAGGCGTTCGGCGAGGGCGTTGCCGGGCCAGTCGCGGCGCGCCTGGAGCAGCGACAGCAACGTGAGGAGCCTGCCCGCGGTGTCGGCCATGAGGCCACACTGCCACGAGTGGCGGTCAGAAGCTGTCCGCTACACCTTGCCCTGGAGCAACCGGCGGAAGTAGATGTGCGGCTCGACGTAGCGGTCGAACGCCCACGTGCTCAGTCGCGGTCGGACGAGGTCCGGGAAGGGTACGGACGGCTGGTGTCGCCCGGCACGGTCGAACTCGGCGAGGAGCAGCCGTCGGCGAGAGGTGGTCACCGGGGCGATCGAGTACCCGTCGTACCGCCGCATCGGGGCACCCGTGCGGCGGGCGGCGATGTTGCGGGCGACGACCGGGACCTGCTTGCGCAGAGCACCGCCGGACGGCAGCGCATCGAGCTCCGCGACGTCGCCCAGCCCCCACACCGTGGGGTGCTCGACGTGCTGGAGCGTGTACGGGTCGACGCGGAGGAAGCCGCCGTCGTCGGTGCACGCGAGACCGCTCTCCGCGATCCACGCCGGCGCCCGGTGGGGCGGCGCGAGGTAGAGCGCGTCGTACGGCACGGTGGTCGCCCCGGCCTCGAGCGTCCGCGCCGTGGCGTCCACCGACGTCACCGCCGCACCGAAGCGGATGTGGACCCCCTGCTCGGCGGCCACGTCGCGGAGCGTGCGGTCGGCACGCGCATGGTCCACGAGGCGCTCCCCCTCGACGAGGAGCTCGATCTCGATGGCGTCCCGGACCCCCTCGCGTCGCCAGTGCTCGGCCGCCATGAACAGCGGCTTGAGCGCGACCGGCGAGCAGGGCACGTGCCGACCCGCGACGACGAACACGGCGCGTCCTGCCCGGAGGGTGGAGAGCATGCCCCAGGTGTCGGCGGCGGAGTCTGGCAGGTAGCTCGTCGCCGCGTGCGGCGTGCGCACGGCCGCCTCGGAGCCGGGGATCGCGTCCCAGTCGACCTGCGAGCCCGGGCACAGGGCGAGGTCGGAGTACCCGATCTCCGCACCACCGGCGAGGCGCACGACCGAGCGCTCGGGCTCGACCGCCACGACCGAGCCGGCGTGCCAGCGGACCCCTCGCGGGGTGACGCGCTCCTGCGGGCGCCGCAGGTCCTCGAGCGTCGCCTCACCGCCGGCGACGTAGGAGAGCATCGGGCGGTAGTGGTGCACGCGCTCGGGCTCGATGACGACGACGTCCTTCGCGCCGTCCCGGACCAGCCGTCCGGCGAGCGAGAGGCCGGCGTTACCGCCTCCGACGATGACGACGTCGTGGTGCCTGCGAGTCCTCACGGGGGCAGTCAGGCGAATGCCCGGGTCTGGGCGACGAGCCGCGCGCCGCCGCGCCTGCGGGAGCCGCGCGCGACCGACTCGGCCTCGGCGTCGGTCGCCGGGAAGCAGGCCCACACGTGCTTGGCGGTCCCGCGGGCGTACCAGCCGACCTCGGCAGCGAGGCGTTGGGCAAGCTTGAGCCCGAACCCACCCTCCCCTGCCGGGCGGACCCCGGCGACCACCGGCGAGCTCGCGACGTCGTGGTCGACGACGTCGAGGAGCAGCTCGTGGTCCCGGGCGAAGAGCCGGACCGAGCGGGGTGCCTTGGCGTGGCGCAGCGCGTTGGTCGCGAGCTCGCTGGCGACGAGGACCATCTTGTCCGGGGTCTGGGAGAAGTCGCCGCGCGGAGCACCGACGGCGCCCGTGATCGCCTCGTGCAGCGACGACCGGAGCCCGGCGAGCGCACCGGCAGAGTCGACGTCCCACCGCTGGACCAGCCGGAAGTCGTCCGGTGGCCGGCTCGTTCGCAGAACAGTCATCACATCCCTCTCGTCGCCGTGCTCGCGTCGTGCCGTCTGAGCCCTTCGCCGAGTGTCCGGGCTGTGCTGTTCCGTCCGGCCCTCCTTCGTTTGTAGCAGGCGCCGGACGGGTCTGCGCGGTGGGACGGTCGCGCAGCAGGTCACGGCGACGAGCGCCCGGGTCAGTCCTGGCCGTACCGCGCGACGCCGGCACGGACGTCGGCAGGCGATGCGCCGGACGCGAGCAGGAGCATGAGCAGCATCCGCGCCTTGGGAGCGGAGAGTCCACCACCCGGGACGATCCCGACGCGTGCGAGGTCGATCTCGCCGCCCGGGTAGCCGTACGTCCCGGAGAGGGCAGGCCCGGACCCCACCCGGCTGCACAGCACGACCGGGATCCGTGCGGCCGCCGCCGCGACGTTGTCGACGGCGCTCGCTGCGACGTGACCGCCACCTGCGCCGGCGAGCACCACGCCGCCGTACCCCGCGTCGGCGAGGCCGGGCAGGAGCGCGAGGTCGTCCCCCAGCCCTGCGACGACGACGGCGACGCGCGGGACCTCGCCGGTCGGGACGGGCAGGGCGGGGCGGGGCCGCGGGACGGCGCCCAGTCGGACGGTTCCCTCGACGACCGCCCCGACGGGGCCGAACGGCTCCGAGGAGAAGCCGTCGACGCGGAAGGTGCTGCGCTTGGCCACCCACCGGGCGGCGTGGGTGCGGTCGGCGAGCTGCACGAGGACGCCGGCACCGCGGGCGTCCTCGGACGCCGCCACGCGGGCGGCGGCGACGAGGTTGGCCGCGCCGTCGGCCCCGGGCGTGGTGCGGTCGCGCATCGCGCCCGTGACGACGACGGGCACATCGGCCGCCGCACCGAGGACGTCGAGGACGAAGGCCGTCTCCTCGATGGTGTCCGTCCCCTGGGAGACGACCACGCCGTCGACGTCGTCACCGATGCCGGTGATGGCGGCGTGCAGCGCGAGCAGGTCGGGGAGCGTCAACGACGGGGACGGCACCATGCGGAGCTCGAGCGGCACGAGCTCGACGCCCGGCACCCAGTGCTGGATCTCCTGCTGGAAGAGCCCTGCACCGCTGCGCGGGACGACCCCGGCTGCGGCGGTCTCCGGGGCGGCCTGCTCGGAGCTGATCGTGCCGCCGAGCGTGATGAGCCGGACGCGGCGGAGCGCGGGTGACGACTGGGGACGATCGGAAGGAGAGGGCATCGTCCTATTCAACCGCGAAGTCGTCCGTGCACCCGAGCAACCATTGACACGCTCGGCTAACTGCATTAGTTTGTGGCTAACAGCATTAGCCACTCTCGAGGAGGACATCATGACCCAGCACCTGACCATCGGCGAGAACACCCTCGCGTACGACCTCTCCGGCGAGGGACCGCTCGTCGTCCTCGCACACGGCATGGGCGACAGCCGGCACTCCTACCGCTTCGTCGCCCCCGCACTCGTCGCCGCCGGCTACCGGGTCGCGAACGTCGACCTCCGCGGCTCCGGCGACTCGAGCATCGGCTGGGACGGCTACAGCCGCACAGACATCGCCGGAGACCTCGTCGCCCTCGTCCGCCACCTCGGCGGCCCGGCGGTCATCATCGGTCAGTCGATCAGCGGCGGCGCCGCGACGATCGCAGCCGCCACCGCACCCGAGATCATCAGCGGCGTCATCGAGCTCGCACCCTTCACCCGCAAGCAGTCCACCGATCTGGGCGCGATGCTGCGGGACAAGCGTCACCGCACCGCCATGACCCGCCTCATGGGCGCCGCGTTCCTCGGGAGCGTCCCGAGCTGGACGAAGTACCTCGACCTGGCCTACCCGACCAAGCCGGCCGACTGGGACGCCGAGCTGTCACGCATCGAGCGCACGATGAACGAACCTGGTCGCATGAAGGTTCTCAAGGCCATGAGCCAGTCGAGCCCCGCCGACGCCGGCGCCCAGCTCCCCCACGTCACCTGCCCGGTCCTCGTGGTCGAGGGCAGCGCCGACCCGGACTGGGGCGACCCCCGCGCCGAGGGCGAGCGGGTCCTCGCCGACCTGCGCCCGGGCCTCGGCTCGCTGGTCGTCATCGACGGCGCCGGCCACTACCCGCACGCCGAGACCCCCGACCAGGTCGTCGAGCTGGCACTGCCGTTCCTCACCAGGGCGTTCGCCCGTGGCTAGGGCGGGTCTGGACCCGGCATCGGTCACGGAGGCCGGCGCGACGCTGGCCGACGAGCTCGGGCTCGACGGGTTGAGCATGGGGCTCGTCGCCGAACGGCTCGGCGTCAAGACACCGTCCCTCTACAAGCACGTCGACGGGCTGGCCGACCTCACGCACCGGATCGCCGTCCTGTCGGCGACCGAGCTCGGCGACGCGCTGCGCGACGCGACCCAGGGGCGGTCCGACACCGACGCCCTGGCCGCCGCCGCCCAGGCGATGCGCCGGTACGTCAAGGAGCATCCGGGCCGGTACGCGGCAGGGAACCGGGCCCGCACCACCGATCCGCACGATCCGTTCGTCGTCGCGAGCACCCGGCTGCTCGACTCCCTCGCTGCCGTGCTGCGGGGGTACCGGCTGGAGGCCGACCAGGAGATCCACGCGCTCCGGACGCTGCGCAGCATGCTCCACGGCTTCGCCACCCTGGAGGTCGCCGACAGCTTTCAGATGGACACCGACGTGGACGACAGCTTCGCCTGGATGATCGCGTTCATCGACCAGGGACTCCGGGCGACGGTCCGATGAAGTCCTCGAGGTAGCGGACAGAACCTGACCGCTCCTCCTGCGAGCGTAGAACCCGTACACACCGGGCAGCCCGACCGCAGGAGGACAGATGATCCGCACGCACGACCTCACGAAGGACTTCACGCCCAGACGCTCCGACGCCGTCCACGCCGTCAAGGGCGTGACGCTCGCGGTCGAGCCGGGCGAGCTCGTCGCCGTCCTCGGCCCCAACGGGGCCGGCAAGACGACGACGATGCGCATGCTCACCACCCTCATCAAGCCGACGTCCGGGAGCGCCGAGGTCGCCGGGTTCGACGTGGTCGCCGACCCGGAGCAGGTCCGGCGGCGCATCGGCTACGTCGGCCAGGGCAACGGCGCCGGACACTCCCAGCGCGCCCGGGACGAGCTCGTCAGCCAGGGCGTCATCTACGGCCTCGACCGCACCGCAGCCCGGCGGCGCGCGGACGAGCTCCTCGACGCCCTCGACCTCGCACCGCTCGCTCGGCGCAAGGTCTCCGACCTCTCCGGCGGGCAGCGCCGACGACTCGACGTGGCCATGGGCCTCGTCCACGCACCGAGCCTGCTGTTCCTCGACGAGCCGTCCACCGGGCTCGACCCGCACAACCGCGCCAACCTGTGGGACCACATCATGCGCATGCGCGACGAGTACGCCATGACGATCATGCTCACCACGCACTACCTCGACGAGGCCGACTCCATGGCCGAACGGGTCGTCATCGTCGACTACGGGGAGATCATCGCGGACGACACCGCCGAGAACCTCAAGACGGACCACGCGGGCGACCGGCTCGTCGTGTCGACAGTGCTGCCAGAGGCCGCGCCGCGGCTCCGTGAGATCGCCACCCGGCTCGAGGGCGCGCGCGACGTCGTCCTGCACGACGCGACCGGTCGAAGCGCCCTGGCGCGCGTCGAGCTGCGGGTCGACCACGGGCCGCGAGCCCTGCCCGAGCTCCTGCGGGCCGCGCAGGCGGAGGGCATCGAGGTCGCCACCGCCGAGCTGTCCCGCCCGACCCTCGACGACGTGTTCCTCAACCTCACCGGTCGCAGCCTGCGCGAGGCGGGCGTCGCGGCCGACGGTGCCGACAGCGCTGACACCACGACCGACCCGACCGCCCGGAAGGACGCAGCATGAGCACCACGACGACAGACGCCCCGACGACCGGGCGTCGCACCCCTCCCCCGACCGGTCCCCGCAACCTCGCGCGCGACGTGTGGATCGTCCTGCAGCGCGAGCTGCGCCCTGTCCTGGCCGACCCGTTCTCGGTGATGTTCGGTCTCATCCAGCCGCTCGTGTTCCTCGGGCTCTTCGGTCCGCTGCTCGTCGGGTCGCTCGGCCCGCAGGCCGAGGGCGCGCTCGGCGGCGACGTGTGGCAGTGGTTCGTGCCGTCGATCCTCGTCATGACCGCCCTGTTCAGCAGCTCGACCACGGGCGCCAACCTGCTCTTCGAGTTCCAGACCGGCGCGCACGAGCGGATGATGGTCACGCCGCTGTCGCGCTCGTCGATGCTCGTCGGCAGGTCGCTCAAGGAGATGGTGCCGCTCTCGTGGCAGGCGGCGCTCATCGTCGTCGTCATGCTGCCGTTCGGCTTCACGCTCTACCCCGTGGGCGCCGTGCTGGGCCTCCTCCTGCTCGGGGTGTTCGGCGTGGGCCTCGGGTCCTTCAGCTACGCGCTCGCGATCGCGGTGCGCAAGCAGGACTGGATGTTCTGGGCCGTGCAGCAGACGTTCCTCTTCCCCGCGATGATCCTCTCGGGCATGCTCCTGCCCCTCGAGACCGGGCCGGGGTGGATGCAGACCGCGTCACGCTTCAACCCGCTGACGTACATGGTCGACGCGGAGCGCGCCCTCTTCGCGGGGAACATCGCCGACACCGACGTGCTCTGGGGCGTCGTGGCCGCGCTCGTCACCGTGACCGCCGGGCTCACGGTCGGCATCCGGACGATGGCCCGCAGCGCAGACTGAGAAGCCGTCTGAGCGTCACGCCCCCTTCGCTCAAGGACGACATCGCCTCATCCTCCTGGAGGGCCGGGTGCGAGTGCCCGACGACGGTGCAGCCTCAGTTGATCGGCTCCGGGACAAGATCCTCGTACCGGGGGAAGGTGCCGTCCAGCACGGGTACCGCGAGGGTTGTCGACCCGTCCCTCGTCGACGTGAGCGTCAGGTCAACTGTCGCTCCCGGGGGTGCCGGAATCGACCGGATCGGGACCGGGTAGTCCTCAGGGCCGAGCAGCAGCGTCTCTCCCGAAGCCACGTCGAAGGACTGCGCCTGCTCGTCGGGGAGCCCGACGGACACCGTGACGGACTCGTCCCCGTTGTTGTCGACAGCTCCGAGGACGGTGCCCGGCTGCCCTTCGGCTGCTGACAGCACCATGATGTTGGACATGAGGAGGGAGCCGAGCTCGACGCGCAGACCGTCGTTCGACGCCGCGTTGTCGACCTCCTCGGTCGAGCATCCCGCCAGGGCGAGAGCCGAGGCGAGGACGGCCACGAGGAGAACCCTCACCGGGCGTCGGTGCGGAGAGGTGGTCGAACTGAGGAGCATCACAGCGGCACGCCGCCCGGGTAGACGTAGCCCTGTCCCCAGTACGGGCCCATCCCGTAGTACCCGTAGAGGCCGCCGTAGTAGGTGAGAGGGCTCGCGGCGGCCAGCTCGGGGTCGTAGCCCGGGCTGCCCTCGACGTGAGATCGCGACGTGCTGACGTGCACCTGGTCGTCGATGCGGGTCACAGCATCGACGGGGATGAGCACCTTCTCCTGACCGATCCCGAGGAACCCGCCGGACGTGACCTCGAGAAAGCGGACACGCTCCTCCTCCTCGTCGACGAGGAGGTCGCCGACCGTGCCGAGCTGTTCGCCGTCAGGGTCCACCACGTGACGCCCTCGGATCTCCTGCTCGTCCGGGACCGTCAGACCGCTGTCGGAGATGCGGACGAGGATCGGGTTGTCGGTCATGGTGCTCCTTCTCGGTGGATGGTTCAGGGTGGCCTCGGGAGATCAGCAACAGGTCACTCCGTGCCCGAGCCCGGTGCCTGCTCGATCGGGTCGGCGACCAGGACGACCTGTCCCTCGTCCACCGTGCGTGGCTCCGGAGCGCCCAGCCTCTCGGGCGACCCGCGCGTGACACGTTTGTCGTCGACGCGTGACCTGACTGTGACGGAGCTTCGAGATCAGGTCCGGACGAGGCCCCCTGCGCCCCCGCCGGGACGTAGCCTGGGCGCGTGAGCACCCGAGCCGTCGAGCGGCACCCGGCGCGGCGCGTGTGGCGCGAGCCGACGACGGCGCGCCGCGACGCCGCCGACAGCCGGTCCCTCCCGCTGTACGGCGCAGACGCTGTCGAGGTGCCGTTCGTCATCGCCGGGATGGGCGAGACGGTGGACAGGGACACGTGGTGGGAGGTGCACTCGCACCCGACGCACGAGCTCCTGTGGAACGAGCACGGCGCCTCGTCCGCAGCGGTCGGCTCGCGGACGTGGACGCTCACGCCCGCGATCGGGCTGTGGATCCCGGCCGGCACGCCCCACACCGGATGGATGCCGGCCGGGACGCGGTACCGGACGGCGCAGTTCAGCGTCCGGACCGTGCCGTCCATCTCGCAGGAGCCGGTCGCGGTCGGCCTCACTCCGCTGCTCCGGCTGCTGCTCGACCGCCTCGCTGCCGCAGACCTCGACGCGTCGTCCCGCACGACGACCGAGGCGATGGTGCTCGACGTGCTCGCCCCGGCCGAGCACGAGCTGCTCCTCCACGTGCCCGGGTCCGCGCTCCTCGCGCCGATCGTCGACGCGCTGCGCGAGGACCCTGCTGACGACACGACTCTCGCGGCCTGGGCGGAGCGCCTCGGCGTGAGCGCCCGCACCCTGACCCGGGCGTTCACCGCCGAGACCGGGCTCGGGTACGCCCAGTGGGTCGCCGCGTGCCGCGTGCAGCACGCGGCCGTGCTCCTCATGCAGGGCGAAGGGATCGAGGACGTCGCCGGATGGGTCGGCTTCCGATCGGCGAGCGCGTTCGGCGCCGCGTTCCGCCGCGTGACGGGGACGAGCCCGGGGCGGTTCCGGACGCAGTGAGCAGTGCACCTCCTCCTGTCGGCGGTGGAGGTTAGCGTGGCGGGCATGGCGACTCCCACGATCACCCTCGGTGCGATCAACCTCGAAGCAGAGGACCCCGCCGCGCTCGCCGAGTTCTGGGCGAGCGTCACCGGCGCGGTCCCCTCGCCGGGCGGTGAAGCCGTCTACCTGCCGCCGGCCGGCCCCGACGGGTTCGGGATGTTCTTCCAGCCGATGTCCGAGCCTCGCCCCGAGCGCCAGACCATCCACCTCGACCTCACCGTGCCGTGGGGGTCGCGCCGCAGCGAGGTCGAGCGTCTCGTCGCGCTCGGTGCCACGTTCCGGTGGGACGTCCTCGACGAGGTCCCCCACGTGCAGTGGACCACTCTCGCCGACCCGGAAGGCAACCTCTTCTGCGTCGCCGAGCACCCGCCGACCGACGACGACGACGACGACGCAAGCCTCTAGCTGTACCCGGCCGAACAGTCTCCTCGCGAGGCTCAAGTTCTCGCCTGTCGGTGTCGATTCGTCCGGTACACAGGGTGCGAGAAGGTTGTCAGGGGGAGACTTCATGGTGTTTCACGCCGCGGCGACAGCGACCGCAGGTGGCGTCCCGTTCCAGGTGGGATCGTTGGTGTTCGGTGCCAACCCCTGACGCACCGGTGCGATCGTTGGGTGCCACGTTGATCCGTGCCCTCTATCTCGGCTTCTTCTCGCTGGGAGGGAAACTGCTCGGTCGGCAACAGGACCTGGCGACCGTGGCGCATTCGATGCGGCTCGCCGTCGATGAGGCCCTGAACCCAGGGGCGAACCCCGAGATGACAGTTGACGTCACCAAGGTCGGCGCACTGATGCCCACAGCCGTCGGGTTGGTGATCACGATCCCCGTCCTGCTGCTGTACCCGCTCTACGAGGTGCCCGCCGTGCTCACGGTCGTACTGGCCTACATGATGACCTGCACCGCGCTGGCCGCCACGCAGACGGCGCGCCACCTGGCGGCCGTCCATGACCGTAACCGCTGGCAGAAGGCGGGACGGCCGCCAGAGTGGAAGGCCAGCGCCCTCGGACGCCCGTCAGGCATCGACATCCCCGTGTGGCTCGTGCTCGCAGCATTCCTCATCTGGGCGACGCGATAACGCTCACGACGCAGGAGAGGCAGTGCCCGCCCATGACCGACAGTCAGCTACCAATCGGCGCGCTGTTGCTCATAGCAGGTGCATGCGTCAATCTGATGGCGCTCTTTCCACTAGCCTCGAGCGAGCGGCAGAGGCTCGCGTTCCGCAAGTTGTGGAGGGCCGGTCCCGCACTTGCCCTCTGCGGTCTCGTGGCGGCCGCCGTGAGCGATCCTCGACCGGAACGCTTGGTCCTGACGGCACTGGGTGGCGCAAGTCTGCTGTGGTGTGTCTGCGCGCGTGGGCGTGAGGCCAAAAAGGTGTCACCTCGCGCAGCCCCGTCGATTCGCATCGGCACCTCTCATGTCGCGGCCGGAATCGCCGGGTACTTCATCGGCTTCGTCGCAGTCTTCATGCGCTGAGTCTGAGGAACGACACACAGCTCTCCGCCCGCAAGGATCCTTTGCGATCTAGCTGAAGAGTTGATCGCAAAAGGGGTTCGAATGAAAGGCGGCTTCCTTATCAGTCTCGATGAGGATCTGTACCGGCAACTTGTTGTTGCGCTCGTGCAGCTCGGGGGGGGGGTGGGGGATCCCGTGGACCCGATGGCTCGACAGACGGCTCGTGACGACCAGCGGCGTGATCCTCGGCACCGACGACGCGGTGATCGAGAACCTCTTCGACGTGTTCTTCGCCCGCATCGAGAGTGGTCCCGGACCTCCGGGCGGACTACCTGATCCAGGCGGCGCATCAAGAGCAGACGAGACAGCTCCCGCTAGGTGCACTGCGGCTCATGACTCAGCCGCCAGTGAACGGGGTGATCACCAGCTCGGCGTCGACTGCCTCGCAGGGGCCGACGAGGGTGGCGAGCGTGTCGTGCCATGCAGGCGCGTCGAAACCCTCGCGCATCGTTCCCTCCCCCGCTGCGAGTCCGGGGGCGATCGCCTGCAGATCGGCTATCCCTCGCCCCACAACCGTGTCGTCGCTCGAGGGAATCCGGCCGAGCACGCGCGCCGCGAGCTCGTACCAGCCCTGCTGCTCCTGGACCTCCATGCGCCCGGCGCCCACACCGAGGTCTGCGTTCTCCACGATCGTCATCACGTCGCTGAGCGCCACACAGGAGGCCGCGTCGCGCCTCGCCTGATCCGCCTTGCCAACCGCGGACGGCGTTTCTGCGGGCATCTCCTCACTTCCGCAGCCTCCCAGGATCACACTGGCAAGCAACGCAACTGACACTCCGAAAGCAGATCTCGCTCGCACCAGGAAGCCTCATCTCGCAGATACTTGTCGCCTCAGGACGTTCGTCGTGCGGCATCCACTCGGCCACTAGAGCCGACGGCACCGTTTGCTGGCGATCAAGACGGGAGTCTGCCCTGGTCAGGCTCCTTCTTGCACCCTCATGCAGGGTAGGCGCCTCCACCGGCCTGGCGGTCGGGTTCAACGCTCGAACGCCGAGCGGAACATCCCCCTCGTGGCCGCGTGTGCACTCAGGAGAGACTTCGAGTACCTCGACGACAACTGAGCGTCTGCGCATGTCGCATCAGGCGTAGAGGTCGACATCTCCTAGCCGGTGCCCCGCCCTGGGTGAACGCTCCACGCCCTCGGCAGATGCTGGGGCTTGGGCCTCCTGATCCTTGCTCTGTTCACGCGCGAGCGCTGCGGCGGCCGCAGCAACGGCCGCAGCAGCCATCTCGATCATCGCCCGATCAACCTCGATCGTCTCCTCCGGAGCCCGGTCGACGACGTCTTGCGCAAGCTTCTTCTGCGCATCCGCCAGGTGCTTGACCGCCCTGTCGTAAGCCTGCTGCGCTGGTGAGCCACCCGCGGCAGCCGATCCCCTGCCGAGAGTGCCCAGCTTCGTCGTGCTCGCATCGATCCGCATCGCTGCCACTACCGCCTTCTAGCTAGTGCCTTTCTCTCAGTGATCGACACCAGACCGGCCGTCATGAGCATCTGGGCTGCGCTTCACCCTGCGGCCGGCTGGTCCCGCACGCTCCGCGAGCGTCGGTGGGAGAAGAAGGACTAGTCGGGTCGTCGTAGCGCCCTGACGAACAGGACGAGGGTGCCGGCGGCGACGCCCACGGACCCCAGGAGCGCGACGGTCGCCGTCCAGCCGGGGCCGGTCGAGACCGTGCTCCCGTCGGAGAGCGTCCACGTGCACCGCGGCCCGTGGGGCAGGTACGACGTGCTCGTCACGGCTTCGCGGTGCTCCCACTCGAGCCCCGGGTCCTCCCGCACGACGTCGGGTACGGTCACCTCGACGCACGCCGTGTCCGTGGCGCCGTCGAACATGGGTGCCCACGGAAGGACGATCGCCGTCCCGGCCACGGCGACGCAGACCATGAGGACGAGCACCATCGCTCCGGCGAGGCGAGACTCGCGGACCGCTCGCCGCCGGCGCGGATCGTCCACGGCGCGGTCAGCGACGCGACGCGCGGCGGACGCGGATCGCGCAGATGGCCAGCAAGACAGCGACCTGCAGCAGGAGCACACCGCTGAGCAGCGCCGCATGTGCTCCGAGGAGCTTCTCGTAGGCGAACGCCCAGGACTCGCTGTCGGACGCCGAGCCGGCGAACATCTCTGCCACGTACCAGCGGTTGCCCCACGCGACGAGCCGCGCGAGTCCCGCCAGCCCGAGCACCACCGCAGCGATGGTGGTCCAGAGCACGACCGCGTCTCGCGTCGTGCGCCGGTGGGAGCGTCCCGGGGTCGGCATCTGCGATCCCTGCGCTTCACCGCCACGTACGTTCATATCGAATCCCCTGGTCGAACGGTCGCTCGGCATGCTCTGAGGACATGTCTACCGCACCCGCCGGCTGAACCGAGTCGCGGTCAGGTGCTCGCGCTCGCCGACGAGCGCCGTCCGGACCACGCGAGCACCCCGACAGCGCCCAGCGCGACCGTCGACGCGCCCAGCACCGTCAGGGTGATGTCCCACGACGCGTCCTTCCACACGGTGCTGCCGTCGGAGAGGGTCCAGGTGCACCGGGTCCCGTACGGCAGCCAGGACATGCTCGGCGACGCCAGAGAGCCTTCGGACCCCGTCGCCGCCCACTCGTCGACGACGACCGTCGGCGTCTGCACCCCGCTGCACGCCCCGTCGGCATTCCCGCCGAACGAGTCGAACCCCGGCGAGAGCAGGGCGGCCGCAGCAACCATGCCGCAGATCAGGAGCACGACGCCGACCACCACCGCCAGGCTCGTCTGACGCAGAGCTCGTCGTACCCCCGGACCGTCCATGCCTCGACCCTAGGGTCTGTCCGGGGCGTTGCCTCGCTCCGTGCACCAGCGGCGTGGCGGGTGGGTGTCCGCGTCAGTCGGCGTCCTCGAGCCGGTCGATGATCTCCTCCATCTGGGTGATCTCGTCTCGCTGGGTGCTGATGATCTGCTCGCAGAGCTCGATGATCTCGGGGTCCGAGAGGTCCGCCTCCTGGCAGACGAGGATGGCGCGCGAGTGGTGCGGGATCATCGAGGACAGGAACTCTCGGTCCCCGACGAACGTCTCGGTGCGGGCGAGCGCGAACCCGCCGACGAGGACGAGGACGAAGATACCGAGCAGCCCGAGGTTGAGGCGCTTGTTCTCGTACATGGGCCACATGACGAGGAGCATGATCAGGCCCATGCTCCCGATCATCGTCAGGCTGATGTAGAAGTTCGACAGGTTGAGGTGGACGTGGTCCCAGGTGCGGGTCTGCGTGAAGCTGAGGAAGAACATCACGGTGAGGCTCAGCACCATGGCGATGCCGAGGCGGGCGTACATCTTCATCGGAGGGCTCCGTTCGTCGCGTCGTCTCAGCCGAGGGTGGCGAGCAGCTCCCGGCAGGCCTGCGCGCAGCGTCGGCACGCCTCGGCGCAGATCCGGCAGTGCTCGTGCATCTCGGCGTGCTGACCGCACTCGTCGGAGCAGGCTGCGCACGCGGCCGCACAGGCTTCGAGGACGGCCCGCGTGACGCTCACGTCGTACCCGGTGCGACGGGTGAGCACGCGACCGGTCGCCTGGCAGACGTCGGCGCAGTCGAGATTCGTGCGGATGCACGTCGTCAGCTCAGCCACCATGTCCTCGCCCAGACAGGCGTCGGCGCACGCCGTGCACGTCTGTGCGCACTCGACGCAGGCCTCGATGCAGGCCTGCAGCGCGTCCCTGTCCATGCCGAGGTCCTGCGGATGTGTCGCGAGCATGTCGCCAGCAGCAGTCACGATCGATCTCCTCTCGTGCGACCGGTGACGCGGCCCTCGTGCTGGAAGCGCGGACCTTGTGACGTCGACGGCCTGTTTTTCACCGTATCGAGGACCGCGACGAGCGGCATCTGGGCGGGAGAGGCGCGTCAGCCGATGACGGCGACGGCGTCGACCTCGACGAGGAGGTCGGGCGCCGCGAGCGCGGCGACGCCGATCCCGGTGAGCGGGGCGAGCGGCACCTCGATGCCGAGACGTGCGGCGGCTCGGGCGACGCCCTCGGCGAAGAGGGGCAGCTTGTCGGGGGTCAGGTCGACGACGTACACGGTGATCTTGACGACGTCGGCGAAGGTGGCGCCGGCTGCCGCGAGGGCGGTGGCGACGTTGAGGTAGCACTGCTCCACCTGGGCGACGAGGTCGCCTGCGCCGACGGTGCTGCCGTCGGCCGCGCAGGAGATCTGTCCGGCCATGTAGACGGTCTGCGAGCCGTTCGAGACGGAGACGTGGCGGTAGAGGTCGACGACGGGCAGCCCGTCGGGGTTGATGAGTGTGACGGGCATGGTCGCTCCAGGTTCTCGGGAGCCCGGCGGGCTCGGATCTCCAAACCATAGCATTGCTATGCCATGTACTCTAGGCCCATGGCGAGAACCAAGGATCCGGCGGTCCGCACCCAGCTCATCGAGCGTGCGGCGCACATGCTCCGCACCCGGGAGCCCATCACCCTGCGCGCGCTCGTCGCGGAGAGCGACGTCTCGACGATGGCCGTCTACACGTACTTCGGCGGCATGGACGGCCTGTGGAAGGCCCTGCGACAAGAGGGCTTCACCCGTATGGGGGCGCGCTTCGCGACTCTCGGGACCAGCGCCGACCCCGTCGCCGACCTCACTGCACTGGCTGCGTCCTACGTCGACAACGCCCTCGACCACCCGGACCTCTACCGGGTCATGTTCGACGCGAGCGTCGACCTCGAGGACCTCGGCGCCGCCGACGAGACCCTCGAGCACCTCGTCCAGGCGGCCCTCCGAGGGCGCGACGCCGGTCGGTTCCGCCCCGACGTCGTGCCGCTCGACCTCGCGACCCAGACGTGGGCCGTCAGCCACGGGCTCGTCTCCCTCGTCGCGACCGGCCCGCTCCCCCCCGAGACGCTCGCGCACGGCCTCCCCCTGCTCACCGGGCTCTTCGTCGGCGCGGGCGACGAGCCGGGCCGCTGCCGCGAGTCGGTCGAGCGCAGCTGGCCTCACAGAGCCCCGCACCGCCAGGCGCCACCGGGCGAGCCGCAGTAGCGCGACGCCCGTGGCGGCAGCCGAGGCACCCCGGTGCGAGATGCGCTGCAGACCAGTGTTCCGAGACCGTCCCATGCGCATCCGCCGCCACACGCTGCACTGAGATGAGCTCCTCTCGCTTGATACGGTGGTCGTGTCCAACTGGCCTGAGGCAACGATGCAGGTCATGCCAGATCGACACAGGGGGTAGACAGTGAAGATCTCAAGAACGAGAGACGGAGCAGGGCCGTTCCTGACTGTCTTCGCGGGGATGGTTCTGTCGGGGTGCGCATTGATCCTCCTGGTCCCCATACTGTTCCGCTCGCACAGCCCGTGGCTGGTGTGGCTGGCTGCAGCCCTCGGGCTTCTCTTCGTCGTTCTCGGGTGGGCGACGCGTCGAATGCGCCCCCACCTGTCGAGGACGGACGATTCGAAGGGTGGCCTGTAGGACGTACGTCGCGGCTGCGTGCAAGGTTGGACAGGGATCGCGAAGCGGCCGGAACCGTGTCTCACGAACGACGTGCAGCACGTGATGGCTTTTCGTGGACGAGTGGGGTCGGTCGGTCGCAGCTGGACCCACAGAGCCCCGCACCGCCAGGCACCACCCGGCGAGCCGCAGTAGCGTGACGTCCATGGCGGCAGCCGAGGCACCCCGGTGCTAGACGTGCTCGGAGAGGCGTTCCCCCTCGCGATGGGGATCGCCCTGAGCCCGCTGCCGACCATCGCGATCGTCCTCGTGCTCCTCGCTCCCCCGGGCCGCCGGGGCGGCACCGCCTTCCTCGCCGCCCGACTCGTCGCCGTGGGCGCCGTCGTCGGGCTCTTCGCTGTCGTGTCCGACGTCGCCGAACGCTCCGGCGACGCCGCACCGGCCGTCGCCGTCACGCAGGTCATCGTCGGTGCGGCGCTCCTGCTCGTCGCCCTGAAGACCTGGCGAGGACGCCCACGCGGGGGCGTCGAGCCGGACCTCCCCGGGTGGATGAGCTCCATCGAAGGACGCACCCCCGGTCAGAGCGCCCAGCTCGCCGCGGTGCTCACCCTCGCGAACCCCAAGGAGCTCCTGCTCGCGATCGGCACGGGGGTCGCGATCGGCAGCGGCGGGCTCCCGATCGGCCAGACCGTCGTCGTCGCCGCCGTCCTCACCGCCGTCGCGTGCATCAACGTCATCGCGCCCGTGGTCGCGTTCCTCCTCGCCGGCGAACGCGTCCGCGCCCCGCTGAGCTCCGCGCGGGCGGCCCTCGTCCGGCACAACGCGACGATCATGAGCATCGTGCTCGTCGCCATCGCTGCTCTGCTCGTCAGCGGGGGGATCGCCGACCTGTAGGGAGCGGGATCACCGCATCCGCCCCCGGTAGGCGGTCGGCGTCTGGCCGTGCACGCGGGCGAACTGCCGCGAGAAGTACAGGCCGTCGTCGTACCCGCTCGCTCGCGCGACGGCCGTGATCGTGAGGTCGGTGCTGTCGAGCAGCTCGCGTGCCCGCGCCATCCGGAGGTCGGTCTGATACCGCAGTGGCGATACGCCCGTCTGCTGGCGGAAGAGAGCGCCGAGGTGAGAGGTGCTCAGGCCGACCATGGCCGCCAGCTCGCCGACCGACGTGCGCCCGGGCGTCGTCGCGCGCAGGTGCTCCGTCGCGCGCTCCACGGGGCTGGGTGCGGGGCCCGGAGCGCGTCGTCCGGTCGCGACGACCTGGGCGAGCGCGTTCCACGCCGCTCCTGCGGCGCGCACCGACCCTCCCGTGGTGCCGGCATCGAGCGCGTCGATGACCTGGGACACGAGGCTCGCCACCGGTGCCGGGTCGCGGAGGTGGGACGCGAGGCTCCCGGCCGCGTGCCGGGCGGCGGCCACGAGGGCGTCGGCGTCCGGGCCCACCACGTGGAACCACCACACCGTCCACGGGTCCGCGCGCGACGCCCCGTAGGTGTGCGGGACCCCCGCGGGCAGGAGGACGGCGTCCCCGCGCTGGACGGTGACCTCCTCGTCGTCGGCGCGGCACCACCCCGTGCCGTCCGTGCAGACGAGGACGACGTGCTCCGCGGCGCCCGCCGGCCGGGCCCGGCCGTGCCGGGACGCGTGCGGGAAGACGCCTGCGGCAGTGACGAGCAACCGGTCGGTCACCGGGCGTGCGAGCGCCGCCCGCACCATGGGCCGGGGCACCACGAGCATGCGTTGACCGGCGAAGCCCTCGCGCACGGCGTCCGTCGTTTCGTCCATACGCTGCAGTGAAACGGCACTCGGCACAGGGTGTCAACAGTGCGTACGGTCGTCACATGCTCAGTGACGAGTCGCGCATCATCCTTCCCGACGCCCCGGCAGAGCTCGCCGACCGGCCCGTCCGGGTCTGGCGGGAGCCCGTCGCCATCGACACGTACGAGCCCTCGGCCCCCGACCGCTACCCGGCCTATCTCGACCAGCGCGTCTACCAGGGCTCGTCCGGCGCGGTCTACCCGATGCCGTTCATCGACCGCGTCTCCCAGGACAAGACCTCCCGACTCTGGGACGCCGTCCACCTCGAGAACGACTACGTGCGGCTCATGATCCTTCCCGAGCTCGGCGGCCGCATCCACGTGGGCCTCGACCGGACCCGGGGCTACGACTTCTTCTACCGCAACGACGTCATCAAGCCGGCGCTCGTCGGCCTGCTCGGTCCGTGGGTCTCCGGCGGGGTCGAGCTCAACTGGCCCCAGCACCACCGGCCGGCGACCTTCCTGCCGACCGAGTCCCGCATCGAGGAGGACGACGACGGCTCGGTCACCGTGTGGTGCTCCGACCACGACCCCTTCGCGCGGATGCAGGGCATGCACGGGGTGCGGCTGCGGCCCGCGAGCGCTCTCGTCGAGCTGCGCGGGCACCTGGTCAACCGGACGGACGACGTCCAGACGTTCTTGTGGTGGGCGAACGTCGCCGCGGCTGTGGACGACACCTACCAGGCGTTCTTCCCGACGGACGTGCGGGTCGTCGCCGACCACGCGAAGCGGGCGATCAGCACGTTCCCCGTCGCGAGCGGACCGTACTACGGCGTCGACTACCCGGCGCAGCGGACCGTCGAACGTCCGGACGGTGACCGTCTCGACCTCGTCCGCAACGTCCCCGTCCCGACCTCCTACATGTGCCTCGGCACCCAGGACGACTTCTTCGGCGGGTACGACCACGGCAAGCGTGCAGGATTCGTCCACTGGGCCGACCACCGCGTCTCGCCGGGCAAGAAGCTGTGGACATGGGGCGACGCCGCGTTCGGCCACGCGTGGGAGACGCACCTGACCGACACGAACGGCCCGTACATCGAGCTCATGGCGGGCGTCTTCACCGACAACCAGCCCGACTTCGCGTTCCTGCGCCCGGGCGAGACCCGGACCTTCTCGCAGTACTGGTACCCGATCCAGGAGATCGGCCCCGTGCACCAGGCGACGCGGGACGCCGCCGTGCACCTGAGCGTCGAGCCGGTCGCCGGGCCGGACGCAGGAGCGGACGCGGCCGGCTCGCGGGTCCGGATCGGCGTCGCCGTCACCGAGCCCCGGCCGGGCACGCGCATCGAGCTCCGCTCCGGCTCAGCCGCGCTCGTGAGCGTCGAGGTCGACGTGGCCCCAGGTACCCCGTGGGTGCACGAGCTGGTCACCGGCCCGCTCGACCCGACCACCTGCGAGCTCGTCGTCGAGCACGCGGGGACCGTCCTGCTCTCCTGGTGCCCCCGGGCCGACGCACCGCTCCGACCGGCCGACGTCCCCGCACCGGCGACCGAACCTCCCCTGCCCGCAGACGTCCCCACCGTCGACGAGCTCTACCTCACCGGCCTCCACCTCGAGCAGTACCGGCACGCGACACGCTCCCCCGAGCCCTACTGGCTCGAGGCCCTGCGCCGCGACCCGGGAGACGCCCGCAGCGCCACCGCGCTCGCCTCACGGCGCACGCGCGACGGCCGGCTCGCCGAGGCCGAGGAGCTCCTGCGGACCGCCGTCGCACGCCTCACCCTGCGCAACCCCAACCCGCGCGACGGCGAGGCGCACTACCGGCTCGGGGTCGTGCTCGCCCGCCAGCGCCGGGCGGACGAGGCCCGGACAGCGTTCGGCACGGCGTCGTGGAACTCCGCCTGGCTCGACGCCGCGACCGTGGCGGCCGCACGGCTCGACCTCGCGGCGGGCCGCGACCCGCTGGAAGCGCTGGAGGCCCTCGACGCGCTGCTCACGCGGTCGCCCGGCCACACCCAGGCCCGGAACCTCGCCGCCGTCGCCGCCCGACGAGCCGGCGACCACGAGCGCGCGCGGGCACTGGTCCGCGGGACCCTCGCGTCGAACCCGCTCGACGCCTGGGCACGCGACCTCGCCGCGCGCCTCGAGCCGCACCCCGGGCAGCGCCTCGACCAGCACCCTGAACAGCCGGGGCGGCCGAGCGGTCCGGACGACCGGACGGACGACCCGACGATCACCCTCGACGTCGCCCTCGAGCACGCCTCGGTCGGCGAGCGGGAGGCCGCGCTCGACGCGCTCGGCCGCGCCGCGACCCTCCCGCTCCCCGCCGGTCAGCGCAACGTCGTCCCTCTCGCGTGGCTGCACCGAGCGGACCTCGAACTGCGCAGCGGCGACGCGGTAGCGGCGAGCGCGAGCCTCGAGGCCGCCCGAGCGGCGGACCGCACGTGGTGCTTCCCGTCCGTGGCCGAGGACGACATGCTGGCCCGGCTCCGATCGGTCTGGCCGGACGACCCGCTCGTCGCGGGGCTCGCGGGCCACCGGCTCTACGCGGCCGGCCGGCGCGACGAGGCCGTCGCCGCCTGGGAGGTCGCCGCCGCCGCGGAGGACCCGGACGTCGTGGTCCTGCGCAACCTCGGCGTGGCCGCGCACAACGTGCAGGGCGACCCGCACGCTGCGGCGGCACACTACGAACGGGCGCGACGCCTCGCCCCCGACGACGCCCGGCTCCTCTACGAGGCGGACCAGCTCGCGGCGCGGCGCGGCGTGGACCCGGCCGAGCGGCTCGCCAGGCTGCAGGGCCGACCGGACCTCGTCGCCACCCGGGACGACCTCACCATCCAGCTCGCCGAGCTCCTCACCGGCACCGGCCGGGCCGAGGAGGCGCTCGACGTGCTCGTCGGCCGGGCGTTCCAACCGTGGGAGGGCGGCGAAGGACGGGTGCTCGCCGCGTGGGAGGACGCCCACCTCGCCGTCGCGCGGGACGCGCTCGTCGCGGGCGACGCGCCGCGAGCCGTCGAGCACGCGACCGCTGCGCTGCACCCGGTCGGCTCGCTGGGCGAGGCCCGCCATCCCCTGGCGAACACCGCCGACCTCCACCTCGTCCTCGGCGACGCCCTCGCCGCGGCCGGGCAGGATCTCGCCGCGACGGAGGCCTGGGAGGTCGCCGCCACGCAGCACGGCGACTTCCAGGCGATGCAGGTGCAGGCGTTCTCCGAGCGGACCGCGGCCTCGGTGACGGCCCTGCGACGTCTCGGCCGCACCGACGACGCCCGCCGGCTGCGCGACGGCCTCGCCGACTACGTCACCGAGGAGTCCGCACGGCACGCGACGATCGACTACTTCGCCACGTCGCTGCCCACCATGCTGCTGTTCACGCACGACATCCAGCAGGCACACGACGCCCGCACCGAGACGCTCCGGGCACAGCTCGCCGTGCTCGACGAAGGAGACCGATGACCCCCGACGCCACCGTCCTCCGCGACCACCTGCCGTTCGGCGAGCCCGCGGGCACACCGGACCGCATCGCCGTGACGAGCCGCTCGATCGAGCGCGACGGCGTCCCATGGTTCCCCGTCACCGGCGAGATCCACTCCTCGCGCATCCCGCGGGAGCGATGGTCGGAGGTCCTCGGCCACGCCCGCGCCGGCGGGCTGACTGCCGTCTCCACGTACGTCTTCTGGCAGGCGCACGAGCCGGAGCGGGGTGCCTTCCGCTGGGACGGCACCCTCGACCTCCGTGCGTTCGTCGAGCTCGCCGCCCGGCACGGTCTCGAGGTCGTGGTCCGCCTCGGTCCGTGGGCGCACGGCGAGGCGCGCCACGGCGGCTTCCCGGACTGGCTCGTCGACTCCGGCATCCCCACCCGGTGCGACGACCCGGCATACCTCGAGCGCGTCCGTGCCTTCTACGGCCGGACGATCGCCCAGCTCGCCGGGCTCACGCACCGTGACGGCGGCCCGATCATCGGTGCGCAGATCGACAACGAGCTCTACGACCAGCCGCAGCACCTCGCGACGCTCCGGGCTCTCGCGGAGGAGCTCGGGCTCGACGTTCCCCTGTGGACCGCGACCGGCTGGGGCGGCGCGCAGGTCCCGGCAACGCTCCTGCCCGTGTACGGCGCGTACGCCGACGGCTTCTGGGAGGAGTCGACCACCGGGTGGCCCGCCTTCGCGGGCTCCCACTTCCGATACAGCACCGTGCGCGACGACCTCTCCGTGGGCGCCGACGTCCGCGAGGCGCTCGACGGCGCGGGCCTCGACCCGTCGTCCACCCTGCCCGGTGCCGTCCCGCTCAAGGACGACGACGCCGTGCCGTTCGCCACCTGCGAGCTCGGCGGCGGCATGCACGTCGCCTATCACCGCCGACCGCTCGTGACACCCCAGGACGTGGCTGCGGTGGCGCTCGCGAAGGTCGGAAGCGGCTCGGTCTGGCAGGGCTACTACATGTACGCGGGTGGTACCCAGCGCGTCGGGCCGCACGGCACGGAGCAGGAGTCGCAGGCCACCGGCTACCCGAACGACGTGCCCACGCTCACCTACGACTTCCACGCGCCGGTCGGCGAGCACGGACAGGTCCGCCCCCACCACCACCTCCTGCGTCGCCAGCACCTGTGGCTCGCGCAGGAGGGCTCGCGCCTCGCGGGCATGACGACGACGGTCGGCGGAGGCAGCGACGACCCAGCCGAGCTGCGCTGGGCGGTGCGCTCGGACGGCCACGAGGGCTACCTCTTCCTCACGACGTACCAGCCGGCCGCGCACGCGATCGACGCCCAGCCGGCCGTGCAGCTCACCGTCCCACTGGGTGACACCGAGGTCACCGTCCCGAGCCGGCCGATCGACCTCCCGGCTGGCGTGACCGTCGCCTGGCCGCTCGGCTACCCGCTCACCGAGGACCTCGTGCTGCGCAGCGCCACGGCCGAGGTCCTCACCCGGATCACCGACGACGTCGGCGACCTCGTCGTCCTCGTCGCGACGGACGGCGTGCGCGTCGAGCTGGTCGTCGAGAGCCGGGACGGCGCGCCGGTCGCGGTGCGCGGGGACGGACGCGGGCGGGCCTGTGACGCTGACGGCAACCGCGACGGCGCGACCGTCATCGAGCTCGCGGTCGCTCCCGGGCGAGAGACGGTCGTCGAGCTGCCGGGCGTGCGTCTCCTCGTCCTCGACGAGGCGAGCGCGAACGCGCTCTACCGGCTCGACGTCGCCGGTCGCGAGCGCCTCGTCCTGTCCGACGCCCCGGTGTACGCCCTCGACGGCGACCTCGTGCTGCACCCGGACACGGGTGTGGCCACCGTCGCGCTGCTCCCCGACCCGGGCGCACTCTCCAGCACGGACGCGAGCGTGACCCTCACCGGCTCCGGGCCTGGTCCCGGTCCCGGCGCGCAGGAGACCGAAGACCTCTGGCGCACGTGGACCGTGCGGGTTGCCCGTGATGCGCCGCGCACGCTCCTGACCGACGAGCACCCCGACGCCCCGAGCCCGCCGACCGTGCGGCGCGGCGGACCGATGGACCGCCTGAGCGCCCCGACGGACTTCTCCGGTGCCGCCCGGGTGCACGTCACCGTCCCGCGCGACGCGATCGACGGGACGAACCGCGCGTTGCTCCGCATCACGTGGACCGGCGACGTCGGACGAGCTCTCGTGGGCGACGAGCTGGTGAGCGACCACTTCTGGCACGGCCGCGCGTGGGACGTGGACCTCACACCGTGGCTCGACGAGGTCGCCGAGCAGGGCGTGACCCTCGAGCTCCTGCCGTGGCGACACGAGACGGGCGTGTGGGTGGACCCGTCCGTCCGCGATGTCACCGACGGGATCACCGTCACGTCCGTCGAGGTGGTCCGGGTAGCCCGGGTCACGCTCACGGCCACGAACGAGACCACGACCACGACCACGACCACGACCACCATGATCGGGAGCCGACGATGACCCTGGCCCAGCCGCACCGCACCGAGCACGACCTGTCCGAGCGCCACCTCCCCGACCGGCTCGCGATCACACTGTGGGACTTCTCCTGGTACGTGCGCACCGGGCCCGGGGAGCCGTTCGAGGACCTCGACGTCGCCTTCGCGCGTGCGCGGGACCTCGGGTACAACGCGGTCCGGATCTGCGCGATGCCGTTCCTCCTGTTCCGCTCCGGGGTGGACACGAGCGCGCTGCGCCTCGGCCCGATCGGCGGCGGCTACGCCGGCCGCATGCGCTGGTACGACGTCCAGAAGCACACGACGATCGACGCGCGGGAACACCTGTTGGCGTTCTTCCGCGCGGCGCAGCGCCACGGGGTCGTCGTCATCGCGTCCTCGTGGGAGTACCAGCAGAGCCCTGCGTTCGCGGCGGACCGCGCCTGGTACGACGCCCTGGAGGCGGTGGACCCGGAGGAGCGGCTCGTCGTCCTCGGGGAGGCGATGGCCGATCTCGTGGACCTCCTCGTCGGGCACGGGCTGGAGGAGACCCTCGCGTTCGTCGAGCTGCACAACGAGGTGCAGGCAGGGCACCTCACGGCGGGCTTGCCGGGGGTCGAGGATGCCGTCGTCGAGCTGCGCCCACGGCTGGAGGCCGGGATCGCCGCGTTCGGTGCACGGCATCCTCGGGTGCTGTGCGGCGTGAACTACGCCGCCGTGCCGGTGACGGCGATGCGCGGGGTGCCGCACAACGCGCAGGTGCTCGTCGTCCACCCGTACGTGTACGGGGTGCTCGAGGAGCTCCTCGTCGAGTTCGCGCTCCGCGGCGCGCCGGAGGACTTCCCCCAGGAGCGTGCCGACGCGGAGATCTTGCGGCCCGGGGCACCACGCCTCGACGAGTGGGCTCCACCTGCCGACGAGGAGTGGAAGCGGCACGCCTCGATCCTCGAGCGCACCGAGATCTACGTCCACGACTGGTGCGACCCGGAGGCGGTCGACCGCTGGCTCTACGCGCGGTACGGGGCACACCGGATCGCGATGGCGATCCGTCTCCGCGAGTGGATCGAGATCGCGGCGGACACGGCGGCGCGGATGGGGATACCGCTCGTCTTCGGCGAGGGGTGGGTCGGGTACACGCCCAAGGACTGCCGGTTCGAGGAGGGGCCGGTCGGGTCGCAGATCTGCCGTGACGCCGTCCGGATGTCGGTCGGGGTGGCTGCGTGGGGCGCGGTCGTGTGCTCGAACGCGGCACCGCACCACGCGATGTGGGCGGACGAGGCGCTGCAGCGCGAGTGCACCGCGCTCCTGCTCGGTCCCGCCTGACCTTTGTCCGTCTCGCGACAGAGAGAGTCGCTCCTGCGCGATTGCCACACCGACGATCGTGCCCTAGTTTTGGGTAGGCAACCCTAACTACCCGAGAGATCGGGGCGTCGGTGAGCTCCCCCTCGTGCTCGACCGGCGCCGGTCGCAGGTCAGTTCCTGCGCGCCCGAACGGTCTGATGAGGGTGCAGCCACGACACCTCCGACGGGTCTGGTTGCACCGCTCTTCCCGTGCGAGCACGCACGATCACGACCACTGCACGACCGAAAGGGAACCATGCCTCGCGCATCCATGCTCACCGCGCTCTCCGCGGCAGCCGTCCTCGCCCTGGGGCTCACCGCCTGCTCCTCGTCCTCCGCCGACGAGGCGTCCGGCACCGAGAGCTCGACGTCGGGCGAGTTCACTCCCATCACCATCGAGCACGCGCTCGGCACCACGGTCATCGAGTCCGAGCCGGAGCGCGTCGCCACCGTCAACTGGGCCAACCACGAGGTTCCCCTCGCCCTCGGGATCGTCCCCGTCGGCATGGCGGCCGCCAACTTCGGCGACGACGACGGCGACGGTCTCCTCCCCTGGGTCGAGGAGAAGCTCGAGGAGCTCGACGCCGAGACGCCCGTCCTCTTCGACGAGACCGACGGCATCGACTTCGAGGCTGTCGCGGACACCGAGCCGGACGTCATCCTCGCCGCGTACTCGGGCCTCACGCAGGAGGACTACGACACCCTGAGCGAGATCGCGCCGGTCGTCGCCTACCCCGAGACCGCGTGGGGCACGTCGTGGCGCGACACGATCACGTTCAACAGCCAGGCCATGGGCATGGCCGAGGAGGGCGAGGCGCTCGTCGCCGAGCTCGAGACCGAGATCGCCGACGCCGCTGCTGCCTACCCGCAGATCGAGGGCAAGTCCGCCATGTTCCTCACCCACGTCGACACCACGGACCTCAGCGAGGTGAGCTTCTACACCTCGCACGACACCCGTGCCATGTTCTTCGAGGACATCGGCCTCACGACGCCCGAGAGCATCGCGACCGCCTCTGCCGAGACCGACGTCTTCTCCCTCACCCAGAGCGCCGAGCAGGCTGACGCGTTCAGCGACGTCGACGTCATCGTCACCTACGGCGGCGACGAGCTCGTCACCGCCCTCGAGGCCGACCCGCTCCTGTCCCAGGTGCCGGCCGTCGCGTCGAAGTCGATCGTCAACCTGCCCGGCACGAGCCCCCTCGGCACCGCGGCGAACCCGACGCCGCTGTCCATCTCCTGGGTGCTCGACGACTACCTCGCGCTCATCGCCGCGGCAGCGGACGCGTCCTCGGCCGCGACGTCCTGACCCGGTCCAGCGACCAGGCCCGGTAGCCACGGCTCAGTGACGACCACCGCTCCCCCACGCGCCTCGGGCGTCGCTCTCGTGCGACGTCCGAGGCGCGTCCGCGCCCTCTGGCTGCTCGTCGTCGTCGCCGTGCTCGGCGCACTCATGGTCGCCTCCGTGATGATCGGCTCCCGCGAGGTCGCGTGGTCCGACGTGGTCGCGGCGTTCGGTGGCTCGACGGACGGGTTCGAGCAGGCCGCCGTCTCGAAGCGGATCCCACGGACGGTCCTCGCCGTGGTCGTCGGAGCGGCCCTGGGCGTGTCCGGCGCCCTCATGCAGGGCGTGACGCGCAACCCGCTCGCCGACCCGGGCATCCTCGGCGTGAACATGGGGGCGTCGCTCGCGGTCGTCGTCGGCATCGCGTTCTTCGGCCTCACCGCGGCGTCGAGCTACGTGTGGGTCGCGATCATCGGGGCGGGAGTCACGGCCGTCTTCGTCTACACGATCGGGTCCCTCGGCCGCGGCGGGCCGTCGCCGCTCAAGCTCGCCCTCGCGGGCGCGGCGTGCTCCGCGGCCCTCGCGTCCTTCATCAGCGCGATCATGATCCCGCGCGGCGACGTCAGCGCCGGGGTGCGGTCGTGGCAGATCGGCGGGGTCGGGGGCGGCACCTTCGAGAGCATCGGCCTCGTCCTGCCCTTCCTCGTCGTCGGTTTCGTCGTCGCCCTGCTCTCCGCACGGAGCCTCAACTCGCTCGCGCTCGGGGACGATCTCGCCGCCGGTCTCGGCGAGCGGGTCGCCGTGGCGCGGGCGTCGTCGGCGTTGGCTGCGGTCGTCCTGTGCGGTGCGGCCACCGCGGTGACGGGGCCGATCGGCTTCGTCGGCCTCGTCGTCCCGCACGCGTGCCGCCTCATGATCGGTGTCGACCACCGCTGGCTGCTGCCGTTCTCCGCGGTCGTCGGTGCGGGCCTGCTCACGGCGGCCGACGTCCTCGGACGGATCGTCGCCCGTCCCTCCGAGGTCGACGTCGGCATCATCACCGCCCTCGTGGGCGCCCCCTTCTTCATCTACATCGTCCGGCGGCAGAAGGTGCGGGCACTGTGAGCACCGTCAAGACGAGCGCCACGACCCCGTCGTCGACGGCCCCTGCCGCGCTGAGCACCGTCGAGGCGATCGTCCGCAGCCGCGCCCGGCGCGGCCTGCGGCGCCGGGTCGTCCTGGCGACGCTCGCGGTCCTCGTCGTGGTCGTCTTCACGGTGAGCCTCATGGTGGGCCAGACGTTCTACCCGCCGGGCGACGTGCTGCGCGTCGTCCTCGGGCAGGACGTGCCCGGGGCGTCGTTCACGGTCGGCCGCCTGCGGCTGCCGCGCGCCCTGCTCGCGGTCCTCGCCGGGCTCTGCTTCGGCCTCGGCGGCGTGACTTTCCAGACGATGCTGCGCAACCCGCTCGCGAGCCCGGACATCATCGGCATCAGCTCAGGGGCGAGCGCCGCAGCGGCCTTCGCGATCGTGTCGCTCTCGCTCGGTGCGCGGGAGGTGTCGATCTTCGCGATCGTCGCCGGCCTCGCGGTCGCGCTCCTCGTCTACGGGCTGTCCTTCAAGGGTGGCGTCGCGGGCACGCGCCTCATCCTCATCGGGATCGGCATCGCGGCGATGCTCGACAGCCTGACGAGCTACGTGCTCTCCCGCGCCGCCCAGTGGGATCTCCAGGAGGCGATGCGGTGGCTCACCGGCAGCCTCAACGGGTCGAGCTGGAGCCAGGCGGTGCCGGTCCTCGTCGCGCTCGTCGTCCTCGCGCCCGTGCTGCTCAGCCAGGCCCGGAACCTCTCCGCGACGCAGCTCGGCGACGACACGGCCTCGGCCCTGGGCGTGCGCGTCGAGCGGACGCGGCTGCTCGTCATCGTCACGGCCGTGGGCCTCATCGCCTTCGCGACGGCCGCGACCGGGCCGATCGCGTTCGTCGCGTTCCTCTCCGGGCCCATCGCGTCGCGCCTCGTCCCGCCGGGGCGGTCGCTGCTCGTACCGGCGGCGCTCGTCGGCGCGCTGCTCGTGCTCGTCGCCGACTTCTGCGGGCAGTACGCCCTCGGCGCCCGCTACCCGGTCGGCGTGGTGACCGGTGTGCTCGGCGCGCCGTACCTCGTCTACCTCATCGTCCGCACCAACCGCGCAGGAGCCTCGCTGTGACCACGTCCCACACCCTCTTGGTCGAGGACCTCACGCTCGGGTACGGAGACCGGACCGTCGTCGAGCACCTCGACCTCGCGGTGCCACCGGGCAAGGTCACGGCGATCGTCGGGGCGAACGCGTGCGGCAAGTCGACGCTGCTGCGGTCGATGTCCCGCCTGCTCGCGCCCCGCTCCGGGCACGTCCTCCTCGACGGCAAGGAGGTGCACTCGATGCCCGCGAAGCAGCTCGCCCGGACCCTGGGCCTGCTGCCGCAGTCGCCGATCGCGCCCGAGGGCATCACGGTCGCCGACCTCGTCGGGCGGGGCCGCAACCCGCACCAGGGCATGTTCTCGCGCTGGAGCCACGCGGACGACGTGGCGGTGGCCGCCGCCCTCGACGCCACGGAGACCGCGGCCCTCGCGGACCGCCCGGTGGACGAGCTCTCGGGCGGGCAGCGCCAGCGCGTGTGGATCGCCATGGCGCTCGCCCAGCAGACGGACCTCCTGCTGCTCGACGAGCCGACGACCTTCCTCGACGTGAGCCACCAGGTCGAGGTCCTCGACCTCCTCACGGACCTCAACCGCTCGCGCGGCACGACGATCGTCATGGTGCTCCACGACCTCAACCTCGCCGCCCGCTACGCCGACCACCTCATCGCCCTCGCCGACGGGCGCCTGCACAGCGCCGGAGACCCGGCAGACGTGCTCACCGAGGAGACCGTTCGCGCGGTGTTCGGCCTCGACAGCCAGGTCATCGTCGACCCGACGTCGGGCAAGCCCCTCATGCTGCCGATCGGGCGGCACCACGTCGTGGTCTGACGTCCGTCCGGACGGATCCTCCCGCGTGCGCACTCTGAGCAGCCGATCAGCGGGCGGGCTCCGGGGCTCGAGCCACGGGTGCCTGAGGAGCGGGTGCCACGTGCGCGCCGTTGTAGACGTGCAGGACGCCGAAGACCAACAGCGCAGCACCCACGATGATCGCCAGCGTTCCACCGCTCGGGAGTGCCCCGTAGAGGAGCCCCACGTTTCCGTCACAGTGGAGAGCCGCGACCACGCCATGGGTCTCCACCGCCGACTCCGTGCACAGGCCCGGGACTCCGACGAGCGCATCGTCGACCAGCCTCCGCGCGATGGCCTCTGGGCTCATCGTCAATCCGAGGAGGAAGACGCAGAGAGTAGGAAGCACAACGGCAACGACGATTCCCAGGCGCGGAGAGCTGAAATGGCGGTAGAGGTAGGAAGCGGAACGAAGAAAGCCGAAGAGCGCTCCGAGGATGGCGCCTGCCGTCGACAGCGCGAAGATGCTGTTCGCCGACATGTCGGTGCGTTCGCCCAAGTCACCACCGACGGAGAAGAGACCCGAGAACTCCATCGACACCGCCACGATGCCGAGAACTACCCCCACTGCCAAACCGACGCCTGCAGCATCTGCCACGACCTTGAGCAAGCGCATCGCGCCGAGCCTGTTGCTCACCAGGGCGACGAGAGCCCAGGCAAGGAGGACTGGAGCGCCCATGCCGACGAGCATCGAGACCAACCACATCCCCGCCAGAACGCGTATCAGTTCCCAGGAGGGCCCTTCTCGCAGACCGAACCCAACGAAGAGACTCACCATCGTGACGGCCACGAGAAGAGCCACGGTCATCCACCTGGGCGAGCTCCGCAGCGCACGAACCTGTGGACGATCGTCGACCTCGACGACGCGAAGCTCTTGCCAAGATCTCATAGCCGCCCTGGGCAGGCGCCGGAGTTCTCCCAGGAGCATCTGCACCTCCTTCGTCCGCGCACCCTTGATCAGAGCCAGGATGCACAGAGCCGCCCCGACCACGATCACGGCCCTCGAGACCCCTGCGAAAGCGCCCGGATACCCTTGGCCTACGCCCGCGGCCAGGAAGAGAAGCGCGAGAAGCGCACTGATAGCCATCCTGGTGAGCGCATCAAGAACGCTTCCCCCGGCACGTCTCTCCGGCGCGAGTCGGAAGACCGTGCGGCCGCAGGCGACAAACCCGACCGTCGCCAGGGCCAAGAGCAGTGGATTCACAGGTTGCCCCATTCGTTGCGGGTGCGTGAGCGAGGCGTCGCCGTGACGCATCACCCTTCCCAACCTGCACCCTGCGAAGACCGTACGTCACGGCTCTGACAGCCGACGGTGACGCCGTCAGGACGGTGAGCGCAAGACCCGCTGCACGCGGCGACCGCCCCGGGCGGTGGGGTGCAAGGGCCTCGACGACAGATCCTTGCGGCCCTCAATACCCCAGGGGGTATACTTGAGCCACACCGACATCGACACCCAAGGAGAGTCCGCCATGTGCTACCCCGTCCAGTGCCCGCGCTGCACCAAGATCACCTGGGACGGCTGCGGCATGCACGTCGACGACGTCATGACCTCGGTCCAGCCGGAGCAGCGGTGCACCTGCCGCTGAGCGCCGAGCTCGACGACGCACCCGGAGCCGTCACCGAGCGCCGCGCCAGGTGGCGGTCCCGGTGGCCGACCCGTCGTCTCGTCGCCGCAGCCCTCCTGGCCGTCCCGCTCGGCGCGATCCTCGCCGACGCCGGCGGCGGATGGGCACCGAGCACGCTCCCGCTGTGGAGCGGGCTCGTGGCCGTCGCGGCCACGCTCGGCGCCGCCACCCTCGCCACCTATGTGCCGGTCCCCGGCGGCACGTGGCGGCTCGACCTCGGCTGCGCGCCGTGCGCTGCCGCGGCGGGACTCAGCGTGCTCGCCGCCACGTGGCTGCTGGCCCTGGGGCCGCACCAGGCGTCGATGGCCGTCGTCGCCGTCATCGTCACGGCCGCCGGGCTCGGACAACGCCTGACGGACGACAGCAGCGCCTGCGTCACCGGCCCGCGCTGAGGTCGCCGAGCCCGGACACCCGATCGCGTCACGGAATACCTGAACACTCCTCGCGTTATACCCCTAGGGGTATCCCCGATCCGACACCACACCTTCTTCCAGGAGATGACGATGACCACGACCACACTCACCGCGTCCACCTTCGCGAGCACCGTCCAGGACAGCCCGATCGTCCTCGTCGACTTCTGGGCCGCCTGGTGCGGCCCCTGCCGCGCCTTCGCCCCCGTCTTCGAGGCCGCCTCGACGCAGCACGAGGACATCGTCTTCGGCAAGGTCGACACCGAGGCCGAGCAGACGCTCGCAGCCCAGGCCGGCATCACGTCGATCCCCACGCTCATGGCGTTCCGCGACGGCATCCTCGTCTTCTCCCAGCCGGGCGCCCTGCCCGCCAAGGGGCTCGAGCAGGTCATCAGCGCGGTGCGCGACCTCGACATGGACGACGTCCGCGCACGCATGGCGGCGGAGAAGGTGTCATGACCTACGGCATCAGCACCACCCTCGACCAGCCCTTCGACGCCACGATCTCCGCCGTGCGCGAGGCGCTCAGCGAGCAAGGCTTCGGCATCCTCACGGAGATCGACCTCGCCGCGACGCTCAAGAAGAAGCTCGACGTCGACGTCCCGCCCCAGGTCATCCTCGGCGCCTGCAACCCACCGCTCGCCCACCGGGCCCTCCAGGCCGAGGAGTCGGTCGGGCTGCTCCTGCCGTGCAACGTCGTGGTCCGCTCCGTCGGAGAAGACCGCACGGTCGTCGAGGCGCTCGACCCCCTGACGATGGTCCAGATCACCGGGAACCCGGCGCTCCAGCCCGTCGCGGACGATGCGGCGAGCCGGCTCCGTGCGGCGCTGGACGCCCTGAGCGCTCGGTAGCTCCCGCTCCCCGCGCACGCCGTGACCACGCGCCAGGCGTCGGGCCGCGATCAGCCCTTCGGCTGATCGCCCGTCGTCTCCTCGGTGCGCAGCCCCCGCCACGCACCCGCTGCGGCCAGCACGAAGAAGATCAGGCCAGGGACTCGCCAGAACCACGTCCCGCCGAGGTCTCCGTCCATGAGGTCGCGGACGACCCACACCCCCCAGGTCACCGCGACGAAGGTCCAGAACCAGGCGTGCACCCGCTCGCGGCCCAGGCCGGGTCGCGTACTGCTCTCCGACAGGCGGAGCGCGTAGACCTCGGGCGCCCCGAACTCGTCGGCCGGGTGCTCGGTCTGGCTGTCGGCCCAGTGTGCGCGGGCGTCCGCGACGTGGCCGTGCACTGCGGGCAGCCGCATGTAGTAGCGACCGCGCAGGAGGCCTGCGAGATGGTCGAACCAGTCGTCCGGTGCGGCATCCCGCAGCCGTTCGGGGTCGACGGTCCGGTCGCCGGGCGTCGTCTTCATCCCGGCGACGAGCATCCCGATCCCGACGGCGAGCACGAGCACCACGGGCAGGCGGACCAGCGAGGCCCCGGCAGGCAGGGTCACCGACGAGCCCCCGACGGCGAGGCCGACGATGCCGACCGCTCCCCACCACCAGCTGCGCCGCACGTGACCGGCGTGCCGGACGGCCAGGCCGGACAGGGCGGCGACCGAGGCGACCGTCGTGCCGAGCGCCAGCGTCAGACCCGCGCGGGTGAGGTCGACCGTCCAGCCCTGTGCGACGAAGAGGACGACGCTGGCGACACAGATCAGCCAGCCGCCGCCGAGGAGGAGCATCGTCAGCGCGTCCGTCGGCGCGGCGCCGTCGAGGTCCGCCCCGGCACGCCACTCCTCGGGGACCCGGTGGCGGGCGACCTCGGCTGCGTACACGTCGGGTGCGCCGAAGAGCTCTGCGGGCGGCTCGCCCGAGTCGAGGCACGCGAGCCGCGCCTCGGAGAGCGCGGCCTGACCGACCTTCGCCGGGACGTCGTGCGTGAGGTGGAGGCGGAGGAGGACCCTGTCGGCCCATGCCTGGTCGTCGGGCGTGGGCCACGTCGTGTGCGTCTGAGCGTTCATCGTGCGACTCCTCGGTCGTCGTGGGCTGGGGCGAGCAGAGCCGACACCGCGGCGGCGAACGGCTGCCATCCGTCGCGGAGCGAGGCCAGCCGGTCCCGCCCCTCGTCCGTGACCGTGAAGACCTTCCGGCCGGGGCCACCGTCACCTTCCTGCCAGGCCGAGGTCACCGCCCCGTCCTCCTCGAGCCGGTTGAGCACCGGGTAGAGAGCGCCGCCCTTGACGGGCCCGATCCCTGCGGCCTGCAGCCGCTGCGCGACGGCGTAGCCGTGCGCGCTCCCCAGGGCGAGCACCGCGAGCGCGGCCGTCGGGAGGACGCCGCGCTGCCACTCGGGTGGGAGGTCGATCTCGGTCATGCGCCCATCGTGGCACGAACTAGTCGGAAAGTCGACTAGTTCGAACCGCGAATAGACAGCACCGCCACGAGAGAAGGAGACGGGCCCGGGGCTTCTCGCCCCGGGCCCGTCTCCTTCGTCGTTCCGCGCCCTCTCGCCTACACCTCGTCTCCGACCGCGCCCCGGCGACGTCGCACGAGCGCGACGAGCGCCGTACCGCCTGCGAGCAGCAGCGCCATGAGGCCGAGCGCCGTGAGCACCTCGGCACCCGTCACCGGGAGCGACCCGCCGTCGGCCGCCGTCCCGACGGCCGGGGTCCCCGGCTCAGCCGTGGGCGGGACGACGACCGGTCGCAGCACCACGCCGGCATCGAGCGTCGGGTCCACGAACGCCGCGACGAGCGACCTCTTCGCGTAGTCGGCCGCAGCGATCATGTGCGGTCGCGTCGGGTCGAGAGGTCCGAGCGTGAAGACCCCGGACCTCCCGTCGGCGTCCGCGTCGGAGTCGTCCACCGTCGGGTCGGCCCCGTCGAGCGCCCCGGTCGCGAGCGACGGCGTGAACTCGTACATCGCCCGCTGCTGCGCCGTGAGCTCGAAGGTCACGGCGTAGTCCCCGGCAGACAGCCCGTCGAAGACGTAGTCGCCGTGCTCGTCCGTGGTGGTCGTCGCGACGACGGCACGGGTGCCGTCCGTCGCCACGCTCCACAGCGTCACCCCGACCCCCGCGAGCGGAGCCTCGGCGGCACCCTGGAGACCGTCCGCGTCCGCGTCGACCCACACGCGGTCACCCACCGCATACTGCTGGGCGAACGCGACACCCGCCTTGTTCGGCTCGAGGGCCTCGTACAGCAGGGTGCCGTTCGCGTCCGTCGTGACGAACGCGACCATCGAGTTCCACGCGGGCGCGGGCTCCGTGACGCCGGCCGGGAGCGTCGTCCCCGAGCGGGTGCGGTACGTCGCCTGGACGCTCTCACCGGGCTGGAGCGCGGTGTCGAAGTCGAACTGGATCTTCAGGCCGGTGACCGTCGAGAGGTCGGCCGGGGCCGTCGTCGTCCACGCGGACGCCGCGCACCCCGCACCGTACGGGTCGGCGCTGCTGGCGACGCCCGTGAAGGAGCACGTGGCGCCCGGCAGGAGGTACGAGACCGTGGTCGTCGTGCCCGCCGGGACGGCCGACAGGTCGAGGTCACCGAGGTACGTCGGCGCCCAGGTCGATCCGCGCGAGCTGCCGCTGAGCGCTGCGGACGTCCCCATGTCACCCGGGTGCGGCAGCACGTCGACGATCGTCAGCGTGGTGGCAGGCAGGTTCCCCGTGTTCGAGACCCGCAGGCGCCACGTCTCGGTGCCGCCCGGCTGCGTGAGCACGAGGCACGGGACGCGGTAGAAGCCCTCGTCGTCGACGCACTCGGTGGCGTACCGCGTGTTGACCACGCCGGTGAGCGGCCGCCCGGCCACCGCGTCCTCCTGGACGTCCTTGATCCGCATGTACGACTTCCCGGAGAGCACGTCGACCGTGCTCGTCGTGCTGTAGAGCAGGCCCGCGTCAGCGGTGAAGACGAACGAGTTCGTCAGCGTGGTCCCGCCCGCGACACCGGCGCGCACCTGCATCGGCAGGATCACCGTGAACGTCTCACCGGGGAAGAGCTGCGTCCCGGGCGGGAAGGATACGGTCACCGAGGTGCCGTCGTCCGCGGTCGTGACGTCGACCACCTCGGGATCGGTGGAGATCGACGCGGTCGTCGGCGACACCTCGAACGACGCGGCGTCGTACCGGACCGGGTCGTACACGAGCTGCGCACCCGACGCGTCGGCCGGCAGGACGTCCGTGAGGACGGGGTTCTCCATGACGGTCGTGCCCGTGTTCGTCACGGCGAGCCGGAAGCTCACCGTCGCACCCGGGACCACGGCGGCGGTGCCCGGAGACTTCACGACGGTGGCACCCGGCGTGCCGGGGACGACGCGGTACACCGCGGAGGCGGGCGTCGCGTCGACCGTGCGGCCCGGGGCGGTGAGCGACGCGTCGGCGACGTTCGTCACCTCACCGGCCTCGTCCTCGCCCGGGTTGGCGGTCGCGCTCGCGGTGGTCGACTTCTCGCCGCCGGTACGCAGCTCGACGCGCGGTGACGCGGCGAACCGCAGGTGGTAGCCGGTCGTCCCGCTCGAGGAGATGCCGGCGGGCAGGACGGACCCGTCGGTCGTGCTCACCACGAGACGCACGCCGATCACGTCGGCCGCGTCGATCCCGGCGGGCAGGGCCGCCGCCGCCGGAGCGAGAGCGCCGGTGCCGTTGGCGACCGTGAACGGTGCGCCCGCGGTCCAGAGCTCGTCCGTGACGGCGAGGCCGTCACCGAGGGTGCCCGTGCGGTACTCCAGGTGGGCGACCATGCGGCCGCCGACGTTGTTCGTCGTACCCCAGACGGACGTGACGGCCGTGAGGTCGAACGCGTTCCAGAACGTCTCCGCGTCGTCGGTGACCGTCAGGCTCGTCGGCCGCCCCTCGGTGATCGAGGCGACGACGTGGCTCGTCACCGTCCGGTCGGCCTGCGGGCTGTGGACCGTGCCGCTCGTCGTGGAGAGGGACTTCGTCACCGTCGTGCCGAGCGGCTGGTCGTCCGCCGGGTAGACGGGGACCGTCGCGGTCGCGTCGTCGGTGGGCCCGCCGACGATGTCGCCGAGGACCGTGTTGGTCACGGTGACCTCGGAGTCGACGGGCACCCCGGTGCTGCGGACGGTCTCGCGGAGCTGGACGGTGAGGCGGGCGCTGAGGACGCCGCCGTCGACGATGCGCTCCCCGTCGACCGTGACCGTGACGCCGGTCGCGGTCTCGAGCTGCTCCGCCGTGAGGGCGCGGGCCCCGCTGACGGCCGTGGCACCGGTCACGTCATAGAGGTCGTTGCCGTCCTCGCCGTGGACCACGACGCGGGTCGCCGCCGGCGAGACGCCGTCCGGGACGCTGATGGAGTCGATCCGCACGAGGTCGAGGTGCTCGAAGGCCGAGACGTCCGACGCGTCGAGCGGCCCGGGCTCGGTGAGGCGCAGCGTCGAGACCGGGATGCCGGACGTGTTCGTGACGCGCAGGTCGACGGTGGTCGTCGGCCACTCGGCAGCCGGGTCCTCGGGGATGACGAGGTAGCCGGTACCGAACGACTTGGTCGCGGTGACGGAGCGGATGTCCTCCACCGCGGTCCCCGGGCCGAAGGTCAGCTCGTCGGAGTGGGTCCCCTCGCCCTGCAGGCGGGCCGGGCCGACGCCCGGACCGAAGGCGTCGACGGCCACGACGTTCTTGATCGTCGCACCGACGGCGTCCGGGTCGTCGAGACGGAAGAGCACGCGGGCCTCGACGGCGTCGCCGTTCGTCAGGCCGGTGGGCACGAGGCTGTCGTAGACGAAGCGCAGCCCCTCGGCGCCGGCGGGCAGAGCCGTGTCGATGACGGTCTGCGGTCCGTCGAACACCGCGCCCGGTACCGCCGTCCAGACGGACCCGTCCCAGGTCTCGACCGTGAGGCGGGTGTCGGCCGGGACCGTGACGCTCGCGACCTCCGTGGCCGTGAACGCACCCCAGATGTCGGTGCCGCCCGGGCTGTTCGGGCTGTCCTCGACCACGAGCTGCATGACCGGGACGGTCGAGTCGTTGACCTGCGAGGAGAGCGTGCCGAGCATGAGCTGGCCGGCGACGCGCGGGATCGTCTTCGGGGAGAGGTTCTTCGTGGCCGACGCGGCGACCTGCGCGCGCTGGACCGTGAGGGTCGAGCGAGCGAAGGCGGGGTCGGCGTCCTCTCCGTTCTTCGCGCCGTCGACCTGGACCTCGTTGTCGAAGGTCACGGTGGGGACGTCGTCGGTCGTCGGCGGGAACACGGTCGTCGGCGACGCCGTCGCGAGGAAGGCCACCCGGGCCTGCGCGCCGGTCGCGATCGCGCCCGTGTACGTCACCGTGAAGCCGGCCACCGTGCGGCCGACCTCTGGTGCGGGCCACGCAGCACCGTCCGCGACGCTCGCAGGCGTGCCGGTGCCGTCGGTGTAGACGTACGTGAGGGTCGCGTCCGTCGCGCCCTGGGGCCACGCGGCCGAGCCGAGGCGGTCGGTACCGTCGCCGAATCCGGTGAAGACGAGGCGGTCCGTCCCGAACGGGTCGGAGTCCGCCCGGCCGCTCGGCTCGGTGATCGTCAGGGAGTCGAGCGGCTGGTTGGAGGTGTTGGTCGCGGAGAGGGTCACCGAGGTGCTCTCACCGGCGACGACGGTCGCGGGCGAGAAGGTCTTCCCGGCAGTGACGGACAGGGTGAGCGGCATGAGCTGCACGGTCGCGGTCGCGTCGGCGGTCGACTGGCCCGCTGCGGTGACGACGGTCGCGCGGGCGGTGTTGTCGACCGTCGTGGTGACCGCGGTGTCGATCCCCGCACGCTGGACCACGGAGAGCTGCACGGAGCCCGCGGTGCCGCCCGCGACGATGCTGCCGGTGCTCGAGGTGAACTCGACGGCGATGCTCGTGACGTCCTCCGCGGCGACGCCCGCCGGGAGGGACGGGCTCGCCGCGGGAGCGGTCGAGATGCCGTTGGCCGTGACGGTCACCTGGTCGGCGCCCTGCGGGAAGGTCACGGCGCCGAAACCGACGAACGCGACCGTGTCGAACGGGCTCGTGGTCCCGGCCGCGGGGTCGACCACCGTGAGCGAGCTCGCCGGGACGTTCGAGGTGTTGCGGACCGTGAGGCCGATCGTCAGGGGCTCGGTCGAGCCCGCGTCCTGCGTCGCGGCGCTCCAGGTCTTGCCCACCTCGACGGCCGGCACCTCGGGGATCTCGAGCTCGACCGTGTGGTCGCCGGTCTGCGTCGCGGCGCTGCTCGACGTGACCGTGGCGGTGTTCGTCACCTGGTCGGTGTTGTACGAGACGTCCGTGGTCGCGGGCAGCACGGCGGTGACGAGGACGGTGAGGTCCTGGCCGTCACGCAGGCCGGTGAGACCGGGGAACGAGGCGCTCTGCTCCTGGAAGGCGATGTCGAAGCCGTCGGCACGCTCGGTGACGACCGGTGCCCGGTCGTTGCCGACGATCGTGTGACCGGTGTACTCGAACGGGGCCGGCACGGTGTCGGAGAGGACCGCGTCCTCGCAGATGGTCTCGAGACCCTGGCAGGTGACCGCGACGGACCACGTGATGGAGTCGCCCGGGCGCACGACCGTCGTCGTGCTCGTCTTCTCGATGGTGAGCACCGCACCGTCGGCGGCGGTGGCGGGCGCGGGCACGAGACCCGAGAGGACCAGCCCGAGGAGCATCATGAGCACGACGGACAGCCGGGTACGGCTGCGGGCCGGTGCACGGGTGCTGGACGCACGATGACGGGTGGGGACGGCACGGGGGAACATCGACACTCCGGAGCTTGAGGGGAGCCTGGGCGCAGGCACGCAGACACTCCATCAGGCAGCGGCGCGACGGATCGCGGCGTGGGTGTGAAACCCGGGGTGACAACCTCTTCACCCGCTCGGGTCAGTCCGGCTCGACGAGCCCCAGGTAGCCGAGGGTGTGACCTGCCCCGAGGGCGCTCTCCCGGTTGGTGACGCCGAGCTTGCGGTACAGCGACCTCGTCTGGCTCTTCACGGTGTTCACCGAGACGAACAGGTGCCGCGCGAGCACCTCCGAGGAGCCCGCGTGCTCGAGCGCCTCGAGGACGGCGAGCTCGCGGGCGGACAGGTCGATCAGCGGCGCCGTCGGCGCCGGGATCCGCAGGACGGGGCTCGCGTCCACGGCGTCGAGCACGGGCACGATCTCGGGGACGTCTGCCGCGAGGTCCTCGAGCACGTCCCGTGACGCTTCCGCGAACGGGCGCAGCACTCCCGTGTCCGCGAGCGCGAGCGCGCTGCGCAGCGCGTCGACGGCAGCCTCCCGCACGCCGGCGGCGTGCCGTGCGGCCATGTCGACGAGGAGGAGCGTGACGCGCTCGGCGCGGCTCGCGCCCCCACGGAGGAGGCCGGTGGTGGCGGCCGCGGTGGCCTCCACCGGGTCGCCGGCCTGCAGGGCGAGCTGCGCGCGGACGACCGCGTCCCGCGGGAACGGGTAGGCCCGCAGGAGGTTCAGGGCGCGCGTGGGGTTGTCGTCGCGCAGCGTGAGCGACACCTGCGCCTGGGTGACGAGTCGGTAGGCGAGCGCCCCGGGGGTCACGCGTCCGCCGGCGTGGTGGCGGGCGCGGTCGAGGAGCGTGAGTCCGAGGCTCGGGCTCCCCCGGAGGTGCGCGACGGTCGCTGCGGCGATGTCGCGGGCGAACCAGGCCGAGATGCGTGCGGAGCGCTCGTTCTCCTGCGCCGGGACGGCGCTCAGCCACTCGTCGGCGGCCTCGAGGTCGAGCTGCTCGACGGCGACGAGGGCCCGGACGAGGGGCTCGACGGGGTCGACGGTCCGACGCAGCGCGGCCGGGGTCGTCGCGAGCGCCTGCGCGGCGTCGAGCCGGGCGACCGCTGAGGTGGTCTCGCCGTCGAGGGCGTCGACGAGGGCCGCGAACTCGAGGCCGTGGCGGGAGAGGAACTCGAGGTCGGTGCCGCGACCGGACCGGTAGCTGTCGAGGAAGTCTCGGCGTGCCCCGGCCAGGTCCCCGGCCACGAAGCGGACGACCCCGCTCTGCACGAGGAGGAACGGCAGGACGTCGGCGAGCGCGCCGTGCCACCGGCCGTCGGGGCTCTGCACGGTGTCCTGCAGGCGGTCGACGACCTCGAGCGCGTTCTGGAACCGGAAGGCCTGCCGCAGTGCGATCGTGCGGCCGATGGCCGCGCCGGCGAGGTCGCGCACCTCGCTGTCGTCGAGCTCGGCATCCGGCGAGGGCCACGGGATCTCCTGCGTCGCGACGCGGTCGTTCCGGGAGTGGAGGAGGACGTCACGCACGACGAGCAGCCGGGGCACATGCTTGAGGAAGCGTCCGGGGACCCGCGCGAGGACGGTCCGCAGCCGCTGGGGGTGGTGCGCGACGAGCCTCCCCCAGCTGCCGTCCGCGATCGAGAGGACCCCGTCCCAGTCGTCGGTGGCGGCGGCGTGGTGGATCGCGAGCTCTGGGCTGTCGGCGAAGACCTCACGGGCCTTCCGGTGGGCGTCGCGCTCGATGTCCTCGCCACCGGGCACGACCCGTTCCGCGTGGGCGGTGCGCAGTGCGGGGAGGTAGGTGTACCGGCGGGCGCGGCCGTCGAGCACGCTGCGCGCCAGGCCTGCGGTCTCGAGGTGCGCGAGGAGGGTGGCGGAGTCTGTGCGTCCGGTGAGGAGGTCCGCGACGTCGGCCGTCACGCTGTCGACGAACCGGGTGCGGAGGAGGAACTCGTCCGTCTCGGGCGTCTCGCTCCACGCCGACCCCTCGGTGAGGTGCAGCATCGCGACGTCCCAGTCGAACGTGCGGGCTGCGGTGCCGGCGGACCTCGCGGCGTGGGCCGTGAGCAGAGCGCGGGTGGGCGTGGGCCACCCCCAGAGCGCGTCGTGGAGCTCGGCGGCCCGGTCCGGGTCGAGCGGCACGCCGAGGGAGGCGGCGAGCTCGCCGACCGCGGACCGGTCGAGCGCGAGCTGGTCCGGGCCGACGACCACGGCGTCGACGCCGAGCCGGGCGAGCCGCGTCTCGGGCAGCTCCTGGCAGCACAGGACGACGAAGAGGGTCGGGCACTGCTCGACGAGCCGCGCCAGGAGCGCCTCGGCGCCCGGGGCGCTCACCCGGTCGTAGCGGTCGAGGACGACGACGACCCGTGCGCCCTGGTTCCTGACCGCAGCCGCGAGTGCGTCCTGTGCGTCCTGCGCGCCGACGTCTCCTGCGGGGACGGCTCCCCCGAGCTCGCGGAGGAGGTGACGGAGGAGGTCGGTGAGGTCGGAGGTCTCGTGCGGGACGGTGTACCAGCAGCCCACGGCGCCCGTGCCGGCGAGCCACGACGCGACGACCGCCGACTTGCCGTACCCGTGCGGGGCTCGCAGGACCGTGATCGGGTGACCCGCGTCGAGCACGTCGAGGACGGAGGGCGGCACGAGGAGGGAGCGCGGGAGCCGCGGGGTGCCGGGCACACGCGTGGCTGGTCCGTCCGGCGTGCTGGGGCCTGCAGGTGCGGTCGCGCTCACGGTCGTCGTCGCTCCTCGTCGCTCCGTGTCGGGGGGCAACCGTGATGATTGCACGGTCGCGTCCCAGGGCTTCCTCGTGTCCGACCACAGACTGGTTGACCGAGGTTATTTGAATCATCAAGCGAGAGGTCTAGACTAGCGGTATGACGGACGTGCCGATGACCCCGAGCGACACCAGCGAACCGCGCTGGCTGGACGCGCGCGAGACCGAGGCGTGGCTCCAGTTCTCCGAGATCGTCATCCGCATGACGTCCGCGCTCGACACGCAGCTGCAGAACGAGGCCGACCTCAGCTTCTACGAGTACATGGTCCTCGCGATGCTCTCCGAGCAGCCCGAGCGCACCCTCGGCATGGGCAGCCTCGCCCGCCTCACGAGCGGCTCCCTCTCGCGCCTCTCCCACGTCGTCAAGCGTCTCGAGCGCGAAGGGTACGTCGTCCGCGAGGCGAGCGCGCACGACCGCCGGCACACCAACGCGATCCTCACCGACTCCGGCATGGACAAGATCGTCGAGAGCGCCCCCGGGCACGTGGCGCACGTCCGCCACCTCATCTTCGACGCCCTCAGCTGCGACCAGGTCGACGCGCTGCGCGAGATCTCGTCCACCATCAAGGCGCGCATCGACCCGACCGGGGCGTGCAACCTCACGGACGGCGCCCCACGCCCCTGAGCGCACGGGCCGGCGGGACCGGTCAGCCAGCGGCCGACGCAGCGGTGAAGAACCTAGCGACCAGGCAGCACCCGCACCGCCGGGAGCACCCGGTCGACGAGCATGAGAGTCCTGACGATCCGGTCCACGGACATGACCGGCACGTCCGCCGCAGCCGCCGTGATGGCGGCACGTGCGGCCACCACCGCGTCGATGCCGCCCTCGCTCAGCGCCTCGACCACCCGCAGGAAGGCGGCCGGTCGGGTATCGAGCACGCTGTGGCCGACTCCCGGGAGCGGCACGAGCACCCCGTGCGGCGCGCGGTCGACGATCCGCTCTGCGATCACGCGGGGCGTGCGCAGGTCACGCTCCCCGGACAGCACGACGACAGGCCAGGGCGCGGACGGCAGCGCTGCCTCAAGGTCGAGCGTCTCGGACTCGAACGGCGGGAAGCGCGCCGCGAGACCGGCGAAGCCCTCCCCCGGGTCGAACGGCAGGCCGTCGGGCGTCGGGGCGTAGGCCAGCTCACGCATGGCGATGACACCGACGAGGTCGAGCTCCATGACGAACGGCGTGACCTTCTCGACCTCCCGGGACGCCATCGTCTCCAGGCGGCGCCACGCCCGCAGACCGCGCCCCACATGGACCTGGTCGAGGAGCACCTCGAGGGTCCTCGGTCCGCTGAGCTCGTAGACGAGCTGCGCCACGACGCTCGCCCCTGCGGTGGTCACCACGCCGTCGCGCACGAGCGTCCGCAGCTTGGCCGCGACGCGCCGCGTCTCCTCGACGTGCCCCCACCAGAGTGTCTGTCGCGTCGTGCGGCGGACCGTGTGCCGGTCGTCGGCGCTGAGCATCGCCGAGTCGAGGACGAGTCCTGCGACGCGGTCGGGGTGCCGCGCACCGAGCGCCTGGGCCACGTAGCTCCCGTACGACGAGCCGTAGACGACAGCCGCCCCGATCCCTTCGGCGTCGAGCACCGCGACGACGTCCTCGACGACGTCCGTGACCGTGAGCGCCGATGCCGGGAGGTCGTGACCGTCCACGTCGGTCCGTGACATCCCCACACCGCGGTGCTCCACCATGAGGACGTCGGCGCCGAGCGCCTCCGCCCGGGCGCGCAGCCGCGCGTACGGCACGACCGACGCGAGACCGGGGCCACCGGGCACGACGACGACGGTCGGCCCGCGCCGGGTACCGCCGGTCCGGACGTAGGCGAGGTCGAACGCCGGGCATCCCGCGTCGGCGGGCCGCCGGACGCTCCGCACACCGGGGAGCGTGAGCAGCTTCTCCCGGTGCCTCGCGCGGGACGCGACGCCGTCCGCCACGCTACGTGCTCCGGACGAGGCCGGAGCCGAGCAGCGCGGCCGTGACCGCCTCGACGTCCTCGGCGCTGGCCGACTCGATCATCGAGAAGGTCGCAAAGAGGTCCTCGCCCTCCCCGCTGACGAAGACGTACCCGCCGACGGACGGGAGGAACTGCTGGATGTAGTCGTCGTCGCCGTCCGAGACGTCGTCCCGGCGGCCGTCCCCCGCGAGCGCGGCGACGGACGCGGCGACGGACTCTTGGGTGAGGCCGGGCGCACCGGCGAAGCCCCGGTGCTGCTGGCCGCGCGCCGTCTCGAACGTCGGCGGCTGCGGCAGCGGGGGTGTGAGCGTCCCGGACGTGAGGAGCCACGCGAGGACCTCGCGCAGGTCGTTGGGGAAGGCGTAGATCCGCGTCTCCTCGCGCGGGAGGACGAGGAGGCGGTCGGTGTCCGGGTGGACGAACACCTCGTCGCCGCAGAGCGTGTCCGCGACGACGACGGCGGTCGCGAGGTCGTCACGCGTGGCGACGGCCGCGCCGTCGTCCCAGAAGTAGCACTCCTGCACGCGGTCCTGCACGGACTCGTACTCGGCTAGCACGCGGGCCGGCGGGTACACGCGGACGTAGCCCGAGCACACGCCCTCGCCAAGCTCCGTCACGTACTCGCGATACCCCACAGGCGTGCGGCCGCCGAGGAGCTCGTCGAGCGCCTCGACCTCGGAGGGCTCGACCTGCGACACCAGCCGGTCCACGCGGTACACGTCCTCGAACATGGCAACGACGCTAGCAAGGCACCCGGTCCGCCGCACCATCACCGGGCGCGCCCGGCGACCGTCACGCGCTCGCGGGGCGCCTCCTGCCGAGCGGGACCACGAGCGGCGTCCCGGTCACCGGGTCGTCGACGACCATGCACCGCAGCCCGAAGACGTCCTCGACGAGCTCGGCCGTGACGACGTCCACAGGTGCGCCCTGCGCGACGACGGCGCCGTCCTTCATCGCGACGAGGTGGGTCGCGTACCGGCACGCGTGGTTGAGGTCGTGCAGCACCGCGACGAGCGTGTTCCCACGGCTGTTGAGGTCGCCGAAGAGCTCGAGCAGCTCGATCTGGTGGGCGATGTCGAGGAAGGTCGTCGGCTCGTCGAGCAGCAGGATCGGGGTCTCCTGCGCGAGGACCATCGCGACCCACACGCGCTGGCGCTGGCCGCCCGACAGCTCGTCGACGAGCCGGCCCGAGAGCCCCGTCACCTGCGTGGCGGCGAGCGCGCGCACGACGGCCGCCTCGTCCTCGACCGACCACTGGCGCAGGAGCTTCTGGTGCGGGTAGCGGCCGCGGGCGACGAGGTCGGCGACGGTGATGCCGTCGGGCGCGACGGACGTCTGAGGCAGCAGGCCGAGGCGCCGGGCCACCTCCTTCGCCTTGTACGTGCCGATCGCCTGGCCGTCGAGGACCACCTGCCCCGCCGACGGCGTGAGGAGGCGCGAGAGCGCGCGCAGCAGGGTCGACTTGCCGCACGCGTTCGGCCCGACGATGACGGTGAAGGAGCCGTCCGGGATCTCCACGGTCAGCCCGCGCGAGACGGGGTGCTCGGCGTAGCCGACCGTGATGTCGTCGGCCCGCAGCCGTGCGCGCGTGGGGGCGCCGTCCGGACCGGGCTCCTGGGGCGGGATCGCCGGGGCGGTGGCGTGGAGCACGTCGGACGTCATCGGGGCTGTCGCTCTCTGCAGTGTCGGGACGGGCGAGTCGGGGAGGGCTGGGGACGGTGTCGCGCGGCGGGTCATGGGCTTCGGATCATGGGCTTCGGGTCATTGGCGTCGGGCCTCACGGGCCAGCAGCCACACGAGGTAGCAGCCGCCGATGCTCACGGTGACGACGCCGACAGGCAGCTGGGTAGGGGCGAACACGCGTTGCGCGGCGAGGTCGCTCACGACGAGGAGCAGCGCGCCGAGGACGGCGGAGGGCGCCATGGCGACGGAGGGGCTGCGCGTGAGGCGCCGAGCGAGCTGGGGCGCTGCGAGGGAGACGAACGCGATCGGTCCGGCCGCGGCGGTGACGAGCGCGGTGAGCGCGACGCCGACGACGAGCATGACGAGCCGCGTCGGCTCGGTGCGGACGCCGAGCGCCTGCGCGGCGTCGTCGCCCATCTCGAGGATGCCCGTGCGGCGGCTGAGGACCACGAGGACGGGCAGGAGGACGAGAAGGATGACGGCCACGGGCCTGACCTGCGCCCACGACAGACCGTTGAGCGACCCCGCACCCCAGGTCGCGGCGCTCATGGCGAGCTCGAGGTCCGCCTTGATGATGAGCCACGTGTTGACGGAGGACAGGACGGCGCTGATCCCGATGCCGACGATGATGAGCCGGAAGCCCTGCACCCCGCCGCGGAACGCGAGCAGGTAGACGAGGCCGGCAGTGACGAGGCCGCCGACCATCGCGCCGGCCGCGATGTCATAGTACGAGCCCCCGAGCAGGAGGATGACGACGAGCGCCCCGGTGTAGGCACCGGTGTTGAAGCCGATGATGTCCGGGCTGCCGAGGGGGTTGCGGGTCATGGACTGGAAGATCGCGCCGCTCACGCCGAGGGCGGCGCCGAGCAGGAGCGCGAGCAGGACGCGCGGCAGGCGCCAGTCGACGACGACCATCCGGACCACCGAGGTGGTCTCGCCGACGAGCGCCCGGACCACGTCGGGGACGCGGACCGCGTAGTCGCCGACGCCGAGGGCGACGAGACCGACCGCGAGCGCTGCCGCGGTGAGGACGGTGAGGACGACGACCGTGCGGACGTCGAGGCGGCCGGAGAGGCGACCGCGGGCGAGGCGCACGGTGATCGTGGGGCGTCCGAGGTCGAGGCTCACAGCCCGCTCACCTTCCGTCGGCGGACGAGCCAGATGAGGACGGGGGCGCCGACGAACGCGGTGACGATCCCGACCTGGAGCTCGGCGGGGCGCAGCACCACGCGGCCGATCACGTCGGAGACGAGGAGGAGCACGGGAGCCATGGCGAGCGTGTAGGGCATGATCCACCGCTGGTCGGGGCCGACGAACCACCGGGCGACGTGCGGGACCATGAGCCCGACGAAGCCGATCGGGCCGGCCGCCGCGGTGGCCGCGCCGCAGAGCAGCGTCACCCCGACGACGACCCACGCGCGCGTCCGGCCGAGGTTCGCGCCGAGCGAGCTGGCGAGGTCGTCGCCGAGGGCGACCGCGTTGAGCGGGCGGGCGACGAGGAGGACGACGGCCGTCCCGGCGAGGATGAACGGGGTCACGGTGCCGACCATCTCCCACGTGCGGTTGCTCAGGGAGCCGGCGCCCCAGTAGCGCATGGCGTCGAAGACCTGGGGGTCGAGGAGCGTGATGCCGGAGGAGACGCCGCCGAGGACGGCGCCGATGGCGATGCCCGCGAGGGTCAGGCGCACCGGTGTGGTCCCGCCGCGTCCCATGGACCCGATGACGTAGACGACCACCGTCGTGACGATCACGCCGAGGAACGCGAACCAGATGTACTCCTCGATCTCCACGACACCGAAGACTGCGACGCCGACGACCACGGCGAAGCCCGCCCCGGCGTTGACCCCGAGGATGCCGGGGTCGGCGAGCGGGTTGCGCGTGAGCGCCTGGATCATCGCGCCGGAGAGCCCGAGGGCGATGCCGACGAGCAGCCCGAGGACGGTCCGCGGTGCCCGCATCTCGCGCACGACGACGTCGTCGGTCGACCCGTCGGGCGCGAAGAGTGCCGAGAGCACGTTGGTGAAGGGGACGGTCTTCGCGCCGACGGCCAGGCTGAGGAGCAGCGCGAGCGCGAGCGCCCCGACGAGGACGAGCAGCCACAGGCTCCTCGTCGCATTGTTGTGCGCGACGCCCGAGGGTGTTGTCGCGACGGTCGTGCTCGCCACTAGAGGCCGAGGGACTCGAGCGTGGCGAAGTACTCGTCCTCGATCTCCTCGACGGCCCGCCCCTCGTCGGCCCAGAGGGTGGCGAGCCACTCCTTGGTGGCCGGGTCGAGGTTGTCCCAGCGCTCGGTCCACTGCTCGGCCTTGTCGGTCCAGTACCCGATGGTCTTGTACGCGGTCGCGGGCAGGTGGCGCTCGTGCCGGAGGTAGGAGCGCACGGTGCGCATGACCTTGGCCTCGCCGGCGAACCAGACGTACCCGACGCCGTCGGGCAGGTCGATGCTCCGGAGCACCTCGTCGAGCCGTGACCGGCTGTGCCCGTTGCCGCCGTGCACCCAGGCGACGTCGACGTCCGGGTGGGCTGCGAGGTCCTGGTGGTGCGACTCGTCGGGCACCTCGATGACGACGCGCGTGCGCACGCCGACCGGTGCCTGCTCGACGAGCCGGGCGACCGCGGGGAGCCCGGTCGCGTCGGCGAGCAGCACCTGCCACTCGAGGTCCGCCGGCGGGTTGTAGAGCCCGCTCGGCGAGTTCAGCCCGACGACGTCCCCGACCTGCGCGTGCTGCGCCCAGGTCGCGGCGACGCCGCCGTCGTGGACGACGAAGTCGATCGTCAGGGTCCCGGCGCGGGTGTCGACCGCGCGGACCGTGTACGTCCGCATCGGCGACGGCGTGACGCCCTCGGGGTAGTCCCAGCTGTCCGTCGTGGCGAACGGCAGGACGGGCTCCCGCTCCCCCACGGCCGGCAGGAAGACACGCAGGTACTCGTCGCCGACGCCCGTCGTGGTGAAGTCCGCGACGTCGTCGCCGCCGAGGAGGATGCGGATCATCCCCGCGGTGAGGCGCTCGGTGCCGACGACCTCGGCTCGGTAGATCCTCACGGCAGGAGCGCCTTCTCGACCTCTTCGAGGAACGCGTACTGGCCCGACGGCGATCCGTAGATCATCTCCAGGTCGCTCGTGAAGATCTGCCCTTCGACGACGACGGGCAGCTGCTCCCAGAGGGCGTTGCCGGCGAGGTCGGCGAACGCGTCGCCGAGGGTGCCGTCGGTCTCGGGGCTCATCGAGGTGAAGATCGCGTCGACGTCCGCGAGCCGGCCGACCTCCTCGAAGCTGAGGGAGGTGCCCTCACCGTCGGAGAGCGGGGAGATCTCGAGCCCGAGGTCGGCGAAGACGAGGCACGGGGTGCCGTAGCAGGAGACGCTGACCTGTCCGTCGGTGATGCCGGCCGACGCGACGACCGGCGCGAGTCCGGCCTCGTCGAGTCGCGCGGTGATGTCGTCGACCTTCGCCTGGTACTTCTCGGTCCAGGCGTCGTGCTCGGCCGTGCGGTCGAAGGCTTCGGCGACCGCCTCGAACTTCGTCCGCCAGTCGCTGCCGTCGAAGCCGTTGAACGAGTAGGTGGGGGCGATCTCGGCGAGCCGGGTGCCGATGCCCTCGTCGTAGCCGAGGCCGTTGAGGATGACGTCGGGCTCGGCGGCGAGGATGGACTCGTAGGAGAACTCGGGGTAGTTCGTGAACGGGGTGATGCCCTCGAGCGCCTCCTGGTCGAAGAACCACGGGAAGGTCGAGTAGCCGTCGTCACGGATCGGCTGGCTGGAGGCGAGCGGGATGCCGAGCGTGACGAGCATGTCGAGGTCGGTCGTGTACATGCCGAGCGCGGCCTGCGGGTCGGTCGGCAGGGAGACGTCGCCGAACTCCGTGGTGACCGTACGGGTCTCGGTGATCTCCTCGGCCGCGTCGCCGGAGGACGAGCAGGCGGCAAGGAGGAGCGCGGCGGTGGTGGTCGCTGCGAGCGCAGCGAGGTGACGGGGGGTGGGGCGGGTCATGGTCGTCCTCAGGTCGGGTGCGGCCCGCGGCTCGAAGCACGCCGGGCTAGTTAGGCATACCTACCCTAACCTCGGCGATCGGGCCTGGACCGCCCGTCACTCCCCCGGACCGGCCAAGGAATGTCCCGGACCGGCCCGCACGGACGACACGTACCAGCCAGGGGTGTGCCCGAGCACCCGGCGGAAGGACTGGACGAACGCGCTCGGCGTCGCATACCCGACCCGCCGGCTCACCACACCCACCGGGAGGCCCGCCGAGAGCAGGCCGAGCGCGACACGGATGCGCGCGTGGATCCGCCACTGCGCGAAGGTCATGCCCGTCTCGCGGTGGAACAGCCGCGAGAGGTTCCGGACGCTCACCGCGACCTCGCGCCCCCACTCCTCGAGGGAGCGGTCGTCGGAGGGGTCGTCGAGCAGGCTCCGGGCGATCCGGGCGAGCCGCGGGTCGTCGGGCATCGGCAGGACCATGGGACCGACGTCCACGGGCTCGAGCAGCTCGACGACGAGCTGCTCAGCGTGTGCCCGCACCCGCGGCTCCATGCCACGAGCCGCGAGGTGCACGAGCAGCTCACGCACCACCGGCGGGATCGCGACGGCCGTGGTCCGCCCCGCGAGAGAACCGTCGACGACCGCGTCGACATACGTGCAGTAGAAGCCGGTGCCGTCCGCCGACTGCACCGCATGGGTCACCCCCGCCGGGATCCACAGCCCCAGCGTCGCGGGGACGGCGAAGAAGCCGTCCGTCGTCTCGACGGTGAGCACGCCCCGCGTCCCCCACAGGAGCTCGTGGACGACGTGGCTGTGGGGCGCCCACCGGTCCGGAGCACCCGGAGGGAAGTGCGAGGTGCTCACCCTGGCGACCTCGATGACCTGGCCTCTGGACGACATGACCTGGCAGGCTATCCCATCGAGGCCACCTCCGGTAAGGCTTACCTTAGGAACATGCCCTTCCCTCCCACGGCTCCCGCACGCCCCGACGCGCGCGGCTGGACCCCCGCCGCACTCTCTCGGCACGCGCTCCTCACGTCCCGTCGCTGGGTCCTGCTCGCCGTCGCGACCGCGGGCTTCGCGCTGCACCAGGTGTGCGAGTCGCTCGTGCCCGTGATCATCGGTGTCGTCGTCGACGACGCTCTCGTCCCGCGCGACGCGCGTGCGCTGACCGTCTGGCTCGTGCTGCTCGCCGCCCTCTTCGTGATCCTCTCGCTCTCCTGGCGCACGGGCATGCGCGCCGCCGTCCGGGCCTTCTCCTTCGGCGCGCACGACCTCCGGCACCTCGTCGTCGACCGCACCCTCGACCCCCACGGGATGCGCAGCCCCCGTGCCACCGGAGAGGTCCTCGCCGTCGCGACGTCGGACACCTCGCGCGTGGCCGGGCTCGTGTGGACGGTCTCGCGCGGCGTCGCCTGCCTCGCCGCAGTCCTCACCACCGCGGTCGCCCTGCTCGTGGTCTCCGTACCGCTCGGCGTCGCGGTGCTCGTCGCGACCCCCGTGGTCCTCCTCGCCATGCACCGCGTCTCCGTCCCGCTCGAGGCACGCAGCAGCCACGAGCAGGCGACGGCGGCGGGGGCCGGGGCGCTGGCCACGGACTTCGTCACCGGCCTGCGGGTGCTCAAGGGCCTCGGCGCCGAGGACGCCGCGACCGAGCGGTACCGCGGCGCGAGCCGGCTGTCGCTCGCAGCAGGCCTGCGCGCGGCGCGGTCCACAGCGGCCTACTCCGCGGTGAGCACGGTCCTCTCGACGACCTTCCTCGCAGGGATCGCCTTCGCCTCCGCGTGGATGGCGCTGCGCGGCAGCATCACGACCGGCCAGCTCGTCACCGTCGTGGGCCTCGCGCAGCTCGTGCAGGGGCCGATGGCCGAGCTCGGGCACCTCGGCGTCGACCTCGCGCAGAAGCGAGCGTCCGCGCGACGCGTGGCCGACATCCTCGCCGAACCCAGGATCCTCGAGCCCGTCGAGGCGCACGAGGTGCACACGACCGCGGCCCAGACCCCGCCGGGACTGGGGCCGCTACCGCTCGTGACGCTCGTCCAGAGCGGTGTCGAGGTGCGCACGGGAGAGGTCGTCGGCCTCGTCGTCCCGGACGCGCGACAAGCCTCCGAGCTGGTCGACGTCCTCGGCTTCCGGGCCGTCGCCGCACCGGGGACGGTCCTCCTCGGAGGCGAGGACATCGCGGGGACGAGCCCCGCGAAGGGTCGGTCCCTCGTCTTCGCCCCTCCGCGCGACTCGGCGGTCTTCGCCGCGAGCGTCCGCGAGAACCTCGCCGGCGTCCCGGTACCCGGCGTCGGCGACGCTCTCCCGGCTCTCGACCCCCGCGCGACAGCGGCCTCCGGGGTCGACGAGGTGCTCGCGCACCTGCCGGCCGGCGTCGACAGCCCGCTCGCCGCACGCGGCACCAACCTCTCGGGCGGGCAGCGCCAGCGGGTCCTGCTCGGGCGCGCGCTCCACCGACCACAGCCCGTCCTCGTCCTGCTCGAGCCCACCACGGCGGTCGACACCGTCACGGAGGCCGCGATCGCTGCCGGGCTCCGCGCGTTCCCCGAGAAGGCCGTCGTCCTCGTGACGACGAGCCCCACCCTCCTCGCGGCCTGCGACCGTGTGGCGCTCCTCGCCGACGACGCGGTCGTCCACGGGACGCACCACGAGCTCGCGGCGCACGCCACCTACGCCGAGGCGGTGACCGCATGACGCACCCTCCCGTCGCTCCCGTGCAGCACACGCTCCTGCCCGTCGCCTCGACCGCCCGCACCCGTTCGGGCACGTGGCACCTCCTCGCTCGCCGCCCGTGGCGCCTCGCGGGCACGGTCGCCGTCCTGCTCGCCGGGACCGTCGCGTCGCTCGCGACCCCGGCGATCCTCGGGCTCGTGGTCAACCTCGTGCTCGACGACCGCCCCGTCGCCGACCTCGCCTGGGCCGCCGGCGCGCTCCTCGTCGCCGGCGGTCTCGGTGCCGCGCTCGGCTACGTCGGCCAGACGATGCTCGCTGTCCTCTGCGAGACGGCGCTGGCCGACCTGCGCGAGGACGTCTTCCGCGCAGCGGTCGAGCAGCCGGCAGCGCGCATCGAGGCGGCCGGGACGGGGGACGTCGTGTCCCGCGTGTCCGGCGACGTCGAGGCCGTCGGCGAGGCGATCTCGGGAGTCCTGCCCGCCTTCACGTCCGCGGCGTTCACGATCCTCCTCACCCTCGTCGGGCTCGGGGTCGTGGACTGGCACTTCGCCGTCGCGGCCCTCGTGGCGGCCCCCGTCCAGGTGCTGACCCTGCGCTGGTTCCTGCGCCGGTCCGGGCCCGTCTACCAGCAGGTGCGTACGGCCGAGGCGGAGCGTGCCGAGCAGATCATCGAGACCGTGAGCAGCACGGGCACCATCGCCGCGCTCGACCTCGGTCGCCACCACGCGGGCCTGGTCGACGACGCGTCGACGCGCGCGATCCGCTGGTCCCTCGACGGGACCGCCCTGCTCACACGCTTCTTCAACGGCCTCAACCTCGCCGAGCTCCTCGGCCTCGCGACCGTCCTCGCAGCGGGCTTCTGGCTCGTGGCGACCGACGTCGTCACCGTCGGTGCAGCGACCGCCGCCGCGCTCTACTTCCACCGGCTCTTCGACCCGGTCGGCACCGTCCTCGCCGAGTTCGACGAGCTCCAGAAGGCGGCCGCCGGCCTCAGCCGTCTCTTCGGTCTCCTCGACGCACCCTCCGCTGCGACCGGATCACCGCGCACAGCCACCGGCGACGTCCGGGACGACCCGCGATCCGTGCACCTCGACGGGGTGTCCTTCTCCTACGGGGGACGCCCCGTCCTCCACGACGTGCACCTCACGCTCGCGCCGGGCGAGCACGTCGCCGTCGTGGGGGCCTCGGGTGCGGGGAAGACGACGCTGGCAAAGATCGTCCTCGGCCTCCACGCGCCGTCGAGCGGGACGGTGACCGTCGCCGGCATCGACGTCGCCGCCGAGGGGCCCGCCGGTCTCCGCGGCCGCGTGGGCATGGTGTCGCAGGAGGTCCACGTGTTCTCGGGGAGCATCGCGCAGGACCTGCGGCTCGCTGACCCGGCAGCGGACGACGCAGCGCTCGCCGAGGCCGTGCGCCGGGTCGGGGCCGGCTGGGTGCACGCGCTCGACGACGGCATCGACACCGCTGTCGGCGACGGCGGCCACCCCCTCGCGCCCGAGCAGGCGCAGCAGCTCGCGCTCGCCCGGCTGCTCCTCGTCGACCCGCTCGTCGCCGTCCTCGACGAGGCGACGGCCGAGGCGGGGACCGGCTCGGCGCAGGCCCTCGACGCCGCAGCACGGGAGGTCCTCGCGGGGCGGACCTCTCTCGTCATCGCCCACCGGCTGTCGCAGGCCGTCGTCGCGGACCGCGTGGTGGTCATGGCCGCCGGGCGCGTCGTCGAGGACGGCACCCACGACGAGCTCGTCCGGGCAGGCGGCACCTATGCCGCACTCTGGGAGGCGTGGGCGACGCGGTAGGAGGCCAGGTCAGATGACGAGCGCGCGCTTGCGCACGAGGGTGAGGAGCCGGTCGACCGTCTCGTACTGCCGCTCCGCCTGGGCGATCCACGCGTCGAGCCGGTCGACGTCGACCTGCACCTCGGCGTCGGGGCCGACGGCGTAGACCCGGAGGGTCTGCCAGCCGCTCTCCTTGCCGCGCAGCGCGCTGCGCAGGATCTCGAGCTCGAGCAGCGCGCTGAGCGGCGAGGTTCGCGAGACGCGGCCGTTCGGCTTGAGGCGGGCGATGTGTTCACCGAGGGCCGCGCCGACCACCTTGTACGTGCTGACGCCGAGCCCGAGGCGCTCGATCTGGGCTGTGAGCCAGGCACGCTCCTCGACGAGCTCGTCCGCGATCTGCTTCAGCGGCTCCCCCAGCGGCGTGCCGCCGTAGACCTCGGACATCCGTCGTACGCGGTGGACCCCGCCCGTCGCACCGGCGAGGTGGTCGTTCATGTACACGGACAAGAGCTTGAGGTCTACGGACACGAGAGTCTCCTGCGGGCTGTCACGTGCGGTGAGGTGCTGGTGAGGTGTTCAGGTGTCGTGCGGGTGAGCCGTCGGACGCGAGAAGGCCCGCGCCGTCGGTGCTCCCGACAGGCGCGGGCCGCGCGTGCAGCGTCGGCTGTCGACCGTGCAGCGTCAGTTCTTGAAGGCGTCCTTGACCTTCTCGCCGGCCTGCTTGAGCGACGCGGCGGACTGGTCGCCCTTGCCCTCTGCCTCGAGCTGCTCGTCGCCGGTCGCGGAGCCCGTGGCTTCCTTGGCCTTTCCGCCGACGTTCTCGGCGGTGTTCTTGAGCTTGTCGTCGAGTCCCATGAGTCCTCCTGTCAGTCCGGCATCTGTCTCGTCGACGGTACGTCGGAGGGCTCTGGGGTGCATCTCGAGCACCGTGGGGACGGCGGGGCAGACCCGTCGACCGGGGGGTCGGG
>NZ_JBDYKL010000024.1:0-67844 GCF_040012415.1 Sanguibacter sp. 25GB23B1 | reverse complement strand
GGTGGGGGCGGCGGGCGCAGGTGCAGGCAGCCCAAGGGCACGGCTTGCGCGCTTGACGGCGGGAAGCGCCTTCCCTACTGTGGAAAGCGCATTCCCGCCCTCGATCTCCGGAGCTCCCTGATGACCACCCGCACCCTGCGCATCGCCATGAACGGCATCACCGGCCGCATGGGATACCGCCAGCACCTCGTCCGTTCCATCCTGCCGATCCGCGACGCAGGCGGGTTCACCCTCGAGGACGGCACCAAGGTCCAGGTCGAGCCCATCCTCGTGGGGCGCAACGAGGCGAAGATCAGGGAGCTCGCCGATCTCCACGGCGTCGAGCACTACTCCACGGACCTCGACGCGCTCATCGCGGACGACAGCGTCGACATCGTCTTCGACGCCTCCATGACGAGCCTGCGCGCGGCCACGCTGACGAAGGCCATGGCGGCGGGTAAGCACATCTTCACCGAGAAGCCGACGGCCGAGACCCTCGGCGAGGCCATCGAGCTCGCGCGCCTCGCCAAGGAGTCCGGGATCACCGCGGGCGTGGTGCACGACAAGCTCTACCTGCCGGGCCTCGTCAAGCTCCGCCGCCTCGTCGACGAGGGCTTCTTCGGTCGCATCCTCTCGATCCGCGGCGAGTTCGGCTACTGGGTGTTCGAGGGCGAGCACCAGGCCGCGCAGCGCCCGTCGTGGAACTACCGCAAGGAGGACGGCGGCGGCATGACCACGGACATGTTCTGCCACTGGAACTACGTCCTCGAAGGCATCATCGGCCGCGTGAAGTCCGTCAACGCGACGACCGTCACGCACATCCCCACCCGGTGGGACGAGCACGGCGACGAGTACAAGGCGACCGCCGACGACGCCGCGTACGGCATCTTCGAGCTCGAGACCCCGGACGGCGACCCCGTCGTCGCGCAGATCAACTCCTCGTGGGCGGTGCGCGTCTACCGCGACGAGCTCGTCGAGTTCCAGATCGACGGCACCCACGGCTCCGCCGTCGCCGGGCTCAACAAGTGCGTCGCGCAGCAGCGCGCCCACACCCCCAAGCCCGTGTGGAACCCGGACCTGCCCGTCACCGAGTCCTTCCGCGACCAGTGGCTCGAAGTCCCGTCGAACGGCGACCTCGACAACGGCTTCAAGGCCCAGTGGGAGGAGTTCCTCCGCGACGTCGTCGCCGGGCGCGAGCACCGCTACGGCCTCCTCTCGGCCGCCCGAGGCGTCCAGCTCGCCGAGCTCGGCCTCCGGTCGTCGGCCGAGCGCCGCACGCTCGACATCCCGGCGATCACGCTCTGACGAGCTTCCCCCAGACTCGCGTCGGGGCCTGGCGGCCCGGACCCTGACGCGCGGTGAGGGCGTGGGCTCGAACCGGGGACGTGCGCCTGCCACACGCCCTCGACTCGATCCCACGCCCTCAGCACTGCTCAGAACCCAGGAGCGTCGACAGGGCTCACTCGTACCGGAGCGACGTGATCGGGTCCTTCTGCGCCGCCCGCAGGGCGGGGACGGTCCCGGCGATGAACGCGATCGCCATGACCCCGAGGACCACGGTCGCCACCGAGACCGGGTCGAACGCGATGAGCGTCAGCCCGGGAAGGTCAGCGAGCAGCGACCCGGAGAGCACGGCCCCGACGAGCTGACCGACCCCCATGGCGGCGAGGACACCGAGCGCGCTGCCCACGAGGCCGATCGTCACGGCCTCCAGGCTGAACAGGGCGAAGACGCGCGAGCTGGCCAGTCCCATCGCCTTCATGAGCCCGATCTCGCGGGTGCGCTCCTGGACCGACATGAAGAGCGTGTTGACGATCCCGATCCCTGCAGCGATGAGCGCGATGAGCGCGAACCCGTTGAGCACGAGGACGATCGCATCGATGACCGACGTGATGGTACCGAGCTGGTCCTCGAGCGTCTGCGCTGTGAAACCGTCGTCCGCGAGACGTTCCACCAGCGCGTCCCGGCTCTCCTCGCCGGCGTCGGCGTCGAACCAGACGGACGCCTGCTGGTAGCTGACAGCCTGCCCCTCCGGGGTACCGACCTGCTGCAGGTCGAACAGCGCGGTCGTCAGCGCGTCGTTGGGGATGGCTCCGCCCATCGAGACCAGTCCCGGCTCGGCGACCCCGACGACCACGGCGTCCACCGGGGACTGCGTGCCGGTCGCGTCGGTGACCGCGAGCGTCACCGTGGACCCCACCGCGTCTGCCGCGTCGGAGAATCCGAGAGGGTCGACGTACGTGTCGGGGAGGATGACCTGCTCCTCGGCGGAGTCGAGGTCGATCTGGTCACCTGCCGCGAGCTCGACCTGCATGCCGGCGACGATCGGCGACAGCTCCAGCTGGTAGCGGGTACCGTCCGCGTGCTGCACGTAGTCGACCGTGACGGAGAGGACCGGCGCGACGCGCTCCACACCGTCGGCGGCAGCGATCACCTCGATGTCGGCTTCCGTCATCGGCGCAGCCTGGGCGAAACCAGGCGGTCCGGACGTCTGCTGGCCGGCGCTCGCGGGGTCGTACTCCGCAGGACCGTTCGAGGGCTGGACCTGGTCGACCGTTCGGGTGACCGTGAGGACGTCGTCGACCCCGATCGAGGCGACCGTGTCGTCGAGGTACTGGTTGATGCCCGTGCCCAGCCCGTTCGTGAGCGAGAGCGTGAAGGCACCGATCCCGATGGCGAGGACGGTCAGGCTGGTCCTGACCTTCGCGCGGAAGGTGTTCGAGACCGCGCTCGTCACGACGTCGACGGCCTTCATGCGGCCACCGCCTCGTGCGTCATGACGAGGCCGTCGCGGATGTGGATGCTCCGGTCGCAGCGGGCTGCCAGGTCCTCGTCGTGGGTCACGACGACGAGGGTGATGCCCTGGAGCCGGTTGAGCTCGAAGAGCAGGTCCTCGACGTTCTTGCCCGTCGTCGAGTCCAGGTTCCCGGTCGGCTCGTCCGCGAAGATGACGCGCGGGTTGTTGATGAGCGCACGGCCGATGACCACCCGCTGCTTCTGCCCACCGGACAGGTCGTTGGCCCGGTTGCTCGCCTTGTCGTCCAGGTCGAGCTGGGCCAGGGTCGCCATGCCGCGTGTGCGCCGCTCGGCGCGCGAGACACCGGCGATGGTCAGCGGGAGCACGACGTTGTCGAGCACGCTGGCGTTGGCGTTGAGGAAGAACTGCTGGAAGACGAAGCCGAACGCGCGGTTGCGTGTGCGGTTGAGCTCTTGGTCGCTGAGCCGCGAGGTCTCGGCACCCTCGAGCGTCAGGGTGCCGCTCGTGGGTCGGTCGAGGAGGGCGAGAAGGTGCATGAGCGTGGACTTGCCCGATCCGCTCTTGCCGAGGATGGACAAGGACTCTCCCTCGGCGATGTCCAGGTCGACCCCCTTGAGCGCCTCGAACGCGCTGCTGCCCGACCCGTAGGTCTTCTGCAGTCCTCGGACGGACATGAGCGGTGATGTCACGGGATTCTCCGGTGGGTCTGGGGGTGTCGGCCGGCAGGTGTGCCGGATGGCCCGAGTCTCACAGCGGTGACCGGGTGCACACATCGCCTCCGAGCCCGCACCAGGACACCGCAGATGCTGTAGTCGAGATGGTCCGCAGGGACGACGGCGCGAGGGTGGCCGTACGCGATACTGGGCTGGTCGGGCGTCCGTCTGACCGGGAGGAGCCTCGATGAGCACGTCCACCACGGCGTGGCACACGACCGCACCTCCGCCCGCCGTCACGGACGTGCTGGTCTCTCTGGCCGTGCTCGTGGGCGGCAACGCCCCGACGACCCGAGGGTCCGGGCTGGAGTGGCGGCCCGACGTCGCGGTGCTCAACGTCGCCGTGGTCGGCGTGCTGCTGACCCGTCGGCGCTACCCACGTGCCGCGCTCACCGCGGTGATGGCCCTGCTGGTCACCAGCGCCCCGTTCGGTCTCTTCAACTCGGGCACGGTCCTGGCGCTGGCCGTCGCAACGTTCGCCTTCAGCGTCGTCAGCGAGCGCCGTACCTCCCTCGTCGTCACGCTGAGCCTGGCCGGTGTGACCTATGCGCTCGCTCTGGGGCAGTCCGAGGGAGCTCCTCAGTTCCCGCTCATGGTGTGTCTCGCCGGAGCCGTCGGCGACGCGATCCGCACCCAGCGCGCAGTGATGGCCGCCGCGACCGAACGTGCCGACCGGGCGGAGCGCACGAGGGAGGCCGTCGCCCGCCAGCGGGTCGCGGAGGAGCGGCTGTCCATCGCTCGCGACCTGCACGACGTGGTCGGGCACCAGATCGCGGTGATCAACCTGCACGCCGGCGTGGCAGCAGGCGCGCTGGCCGACCGGCCCGAGACGGCTGACGCCTCGCTGGCGGTGATCCGGAAGGCGTCGCGCACTGTGCTCGCGGAGATCAGCGACCTGCTCGCCACGCTGCGCGACCCGTCGGCCACCACGGCGCTCGGCCTCGAGCACCTCGACGACGTCGTCCGGGCGGTGTCCGCTGACGGCCTGGTCGTCACCGTCCGGACGGAGGGCGAGCCCGCACCCGTGTCGAGCGCGGTGGACGTGGTCGCGCTGCGCGTCGTCCAGGAGGCACTGACGAACGCCCACAAGCACGGCGTCGGCCACCGGGCGCACGTGCTCGTCACGCATGCCCCGGACGAGCTGAGCGTCACCGTCACGAACCCGTTCGCACCCGACGCGGCGGGTCCGGGCACCCGGTACGGGCTCATCGGCATGGCCGAGCGCGTCGAGTCCGTCCGTGGCCGGCTCACGAGCGGTCCGACCGCGCCGGGCACGTGGACGGTCCACGCCGTCCTGCCCACCACTCCCCACGAGGACGACCGGAGCACATCATGACCACGGTGCTCGTCGTCGACGACCAGTCGCTCATCCGGTCAGCGGTCGCCGACCTCGTCGGGCACGCGCCGGGCCTCGAGCTCGTCGGACAGGCCGCCGACGGGCGCGAGGCCGTCGCGCTGACGACCCGTCTCCGCCCGGACATCGTGCTCATGGACATCCGGATGCCCGTCATGGACGGGATCGCAGCGACACGTGAGATCTGCGCAGACCCCGCGCTCGAGCACGTGCGGGTGCTCGTGCTGACCACGTTCGAGGACGACCAGAACGTCATCGGTGCGCTGCGCGCCGGGGCCAGCGGGTTCATCGGCAAGGGCGCCGAGCCGGCAGAGATCCTCGCCGCGGTCGCCGCCGTGCACCGCGGCGACGCCCTGCTGTCCTCGACAGCGACCCGTAGCCTCATCGACCGCTACGTCCGCCCTGCCGGAGCGACGTCCTCCGGACCGCACGCCGACCTGGGCGAGCTGACGGAGCGTGAGGTCGAGGTGCTCACGCTCGTGGGGACCGGGCTGTCGAACGCCGAGGTGGCCGAGTCCCTCGTCATCTCGCCCCACACGGCGAAGTCCCACGTCAACCGGATCATGTCCAAGCTCGACGCGCACGACCGGGCCCAGCTCGTCATCGCGGCCTACGAGAACGGTCTGGTCCGGCCGGGGTCGTCGTGACCCCACGGGCCTCCGGCCGCTCGGGTCAGCGACCGCCCGTGAGGTTGCGGTTGCGCTGCTGGACTCCCGCGGTGCCGTAGGGGTAGTCGTCGACGCGCGGGGCGCTGGCCTCGGTGAGGCGCTGGATCTCGTCGGCGCTCAGCTCGAGGTCCGCTGCGAGCATCGTGTCGCGCAGCTGCTCGACCGTCCGGGCACCGAGGATGACCGACGTGACCGCCGGCTGCGCTGCGAGCCAGGCGAGGGAGACCTGCGAGGCCGAGGAGTCGTGCGCCTTCGCCACCTCGTGCACGGCGTCGAGCACACGCCACGTGCGGTCGTCGTCGTTGCGCGCCTGCCACGCCTCCATGCCGCGCTGCGGGTTCTCGCCGAGGCGCGTGGCACCGGTCGGCGGGACGTCGCGCTCGTACTTGCCACTCAGCCACCCGCCCGCGAGGGGCGACCACGGCAGGAGACCGATACCGGCGTCGAGCGAGGCCGGGACCACCTCGTGCTCGATGTCCCGGACCAGAAGGTTGTACTGCGGCTGCAGTGTGACGGGCACGGCCCAGCCGTGAGCCTTCGCGACGTGGACAGCCTTGGTGAGCTGCCAGCCGAGGTAGTTCGAGAAGCCGTAGTAGGAGATCTTCCCGGCGGTGACGGCGTCGTCGAGGAAGCGCAGGGTCTCCTCGACCGGGGTCAGCGCGTCCCACGCGTGCATCTGGTAGAGGTCGACGTGCTCGACACCGAGCCGGCGGAGCGAGTCGTCGAGCGCCGTACGCAGGTGGCGGCGGGAGAGCCCGACGTCGTTCGGTCCGTCGCCCATGGGGAAGCGGCCCTTCGTCGCGACGACCACCTGTGCCGCGTCGGTGGGGTGCGCAGCGAGCCACCGGCCGATGATCTCCTCCGAGACACCCGCGCTATAGACGTCGGCCGTGTCGAAGAACGTCCCACCGCCCTCGACGAAGGCCGTCATGATCTCGCCGGAGGTCGCCTCGTCGGCCTCGGCGCCGAACGTCATGGTGCCGAGCGCCTGCGTGGACACGACGGCGCCGCTGGCGCCCAGGGTGCGGTACTTCATGGGTCCTCCTCGACCGAGCATGGCAGAGCGTCACGCACGGGGTGCGCGCGCCTCGTCCCCACCCTGCCCTGAGGTCGGCACCGGCGCGACCGGCGGGTCGACAAACGCGACCCGCGCCCCGGCCCGTTCCAGGCACGCGCGCGTGGCGCCATCAGCCCCGACGCAGAGCAGGCACCCGTCGCGGGCATCGAGCGTCGCCGCGGCCCGTCCGACGACGCGCGCCACCCGGGCGCTCTCGATCCGGGCCGCCTGGAGGTCGAGCACGACGACCGACGACGCCCCCGCGAGGGCGTCGAGCATGGTGGCGAGACGGTCGGCGTCGCACCGGCAGATCTGACCGACCGGGCGGATGCTCGCCGTGAGCCACGCACCCCCGGTACCGGCCTCGCCGGGGAGGCACCCGTCGGTCGGTCGCAGCGGCACGACCTCCGCGATGGTGGCAGGACGTTCCGCGATGACTGCGCTCATGATCGTTCCTCCTCCTCAGCCCCGACGGGGCCACGAGTCCAGAGAACGCCCGTCACCTGGGACGACGCTGAGGAAAGCGACCGAGCTTCCTGTACGTGAGCCGGCACCGGTTCGCCGTGCACGGGGCAGCACCCCGCGACGGCTGCCGACCCGCTGAGGTCAGTAGACGTTCTTCGTCTCCCGGTAGCTGCGCCACACGTTCTCGAAGAAGTCGTCGTCCTCGGGGATCGGGCGCACGGGCCGCCACGCGAAAGAGCAGTCCCCCGCGCCTGCGGGTGCGGCGTCCGCGACGGTTTCGCCGTCCGTCGCCGACCACGCCGCCTCCTGGACGACGCCGTCGAGCGCACCGCCGTCGAGCCGGAACCGGAAGATCTCCGGCAGGTCGAGCTCTGCTTCGGCGTCGTCGCCGAAGCCGACGCGGGGCAGGTGCCCGGCGGCGTCGGTGTAGAGGACGGAGCCGCGGCTCGTGCCCCCGTGCGTCACATAGTCGGCCATCGCAGAGAGGTACACGTACTGCGTCGTGAGGATGTCGCGGACGAGGAACGTCCGGTTCACGGAACGCCGGCTCGACGGGTCGGCGGCGACGAGGTCGTCGTACGACGCGAGCCACTCGGTGACCTGCGCGAGCGCCTCGGTGATGGACTGCGCCGAGCGGACCGGACCGGCCTTCTCGCTCATGAGCGCGCTCGTCGCACGCAGGAGGTCCCCGGTGTTGTCCGCGGCCCCGTCGGCCACCCGTCCGGCAGCCTTCGCGACGAGGTCCGCCGCCGCCTCGACGAGCGGCCCGGCAGCCTCGGTGAACGCGTCGAGCGCGACCGGCTCGCCCGCGCCGCGGACCGCGATGAACTGGGCTGCGCGCGTCGCACCGACCTGGCCCGAGTTGAGCGCCGCGCCGCCGGGCCGGTAGATGCCGTGGGCTCCCCCGGCCTCGCCGACGGGGAAGAAGCCGGCGACGTTCGACTGCCACCACGCGTCGACCACGAGGCCGCCGTTGTTGTGCTGCGCGCACACGTCGACCTCGAGCCAGTCCTTCTCGAGGTCCACGTACGGGTTCTTGCCGAGGTAGAGCTCGTAGGACGGCATGTTCATGTGCTTGAGCCGCTCGATCGGCGTACCGAAGAGTGCGCCGCCCTTCTCGAGGTACGCGTAGGCCTCGGGCGAGACGCGGGAGGGGTCGAACTCCTCCTGCACCGGGTTGCGTGTGAAGTCGAGGTAGACCTTCCGGCCGCGAAGCACCGTCTCCTGGTAGACGAGCAGGTCGATGAGGGACGAGCCGTCGAGCGCCTTGCGGATGTCGAAGGGCCACTGGTAGCCCTTGAGGAAGATCATCGAGAGCTGGCGCCCGTAGTCCGGGATGGTCTCGGAGAGGAACTCGCGCTCGTCGCTGCCGTCCGCGGCGGTCGAGACGAAGCGCGGCATGACCTGCATGTACGTTCCCGAGACGTTCCAGCGCGGCTTGGTCGACGCGAGGCCGAACTGCCACTCGGTGAGGTTCTTGCCGTGCACCCCGGCGCGGTACGCCGCACCCGAGGCGCCCCACTGCCCGTTGGGGAACACCGACGTCGCGTACATCCCGGCCGGGCCGCCCGTCGCGTAGACGAGGTTGCGCGCGCGGAAGAGGACGTAGGGGCTCTGCGTGCCGTCGTGGACCACGTCGGTCCGCAGGCACAGGAGCCCGACGACCTCGCGGGTGTCCCCCGCGACCTCGCGCGTGATGACCTCGACGACGCGGCACTCGTCGTAGATGCGCGTGCCGTTGCGGTGCACCTTCTTCTCGAGCTGCTCCACCATCGAGCGCGACGTGTACGGACCAACAGAGGTGGCGCGGCGGCGGGGGTCGTGGTCGGTCTTGTAGCCGATGAACTCGCCGAAGCGATTCTGCGGGAAGGGGACGCCGAGCTCGCACAGCCGCAGGAACCCGCGAGCGGAGAGCGCGGCCTCGCAGAGGGCGTTGTCACCGTCCATCGCGCCGCCGGAGAAGAGGGTCTGCGCCATCTCGCGCACGGAGTCGCCGTCGCCGCCGGACAGGGTCATCTTGTAGTACGTCTGCTTGTCGGAGCCCGCGTTGCGGGAGGAGCCTGCGTTGACCTTGTCAGCCACCATGACGATGTCTTCCTGGCCGAACTCCCACAGGCGGTCGGCTGCGCAGAACCCGGCTGACCCGGTCCCGACGATGACGGTGTTCGCGGTGACGACCGGGACGTCGAAGCCTGCGATGCGGACCGTCTCCACCCCGGCCTCGGTGACGTCGAGAGGCGGGACCTGGTGGTGGGCGGGGTGCTGGGACATGCGGTTCTCCTGGGCTGAGGCTGGCGGTGCGGCGGCACGACGTGCGGGCGTCAGAGGCGCGGGATGTGCATGCCGCCGTCGACGTGGAAGACCTCACCCGTGGAGTACGGGGTCTGGCCGGAGACGAGGATCGACACGGCCCCGGCGACGTCGGACGGCTTGCCCCAGCGCGGGTTGGGGGCGAGGCCGTCGGCGAGGAGCGCGTCGTACTTCTCCGTGACGCCCGCAGTCATGTCGGTGGCGATGACGCCGGGGCGCACCTCGTAGACGACGATGCCCTCGGGCGCGAGGCGCGTGGCGAAGAGCTGGGTCGCCATGGAGACCCCGGCCTTCGAGACGCAGTACTCGCCGCGGTTGGTCGAGACGGTCGTCGCGGAGATCGAGGAGACGTTGACGATGGTGCCGACGGGCTTGTCGTCGGACGCGCCGGCCTCGTTGCGGCCGGCGATCATCGCGTTCGCGACACGCTGCGTGAGGAAGTACGGCCCGCGGAGGTTGATGCCCATGACGCGATCGAAGCTGTCCTCGCTCGCCTCGAGGAGGTCGGCGCGGACCGAGGGTGCGACGCCGGCGTTGTTCACGAGGACGTCGATGCGCCCCCAGGCCTCGAGGACGGTGTCGACGTAGCGGGCGTGGTCGGCGGGCTCGGCGACGGATCCCTGGACGTAGAGGACCTCGCCCGCCGGCCGGAGCTCGTCGAGGAGCTCGGTGGGCTCGGGGCGGGTCGCGAGGATGGCGACGGCGTAGCCGTCCGCGAGGAGGCGACGGGTGATGCCGAGGCCGATCCCGCGGTTCCCTCCGGTGACGAGTGCAACCTTGGCGACGTGCGGCATCGGGGCCGTCCTTCCGTGCTCGAGCGCGGCGGCACCGCACTGTCCGCCCTCATCGTCGCAGAGGAGGCACAGTTTGGGCAAACGCTTTCCCGAGGCCTTCTACGGTGTCGGCCAGGGGTCCGTCGGCCCGAGGAGCGGCGCCGACGGGTCGGCGAGCACGGCCCGCGCGGCGGCGGCGAACCGGGCCGTCGCACGGCCCCAGTACCGCACCGGCGAGAGCCCGCACGCACGCAACGCCGCCCGGTGGTCGACGACGAGCACCGTCGCGGCACCCACCGCGACCACCCCCCACGCGAGCCCGACGACGGCGCGCACCGCGCGAGGCGTCCCGCGGAACCCGACGCGCAGCCGGTCGACCTGGAAACGGATGTGGTTCCGCTCGTCGGTGGCGATCCGGCGACCGATGCCGCGCAGCACCGGGTCCGGAGCGTTCGCGGCGAGCGCCGTGAAGTAGTCCATCGCGACCGTCTCGGCGACGAGGAACAGCGCGAGCTCGGTCCGCAGCCCGAGGAGCCGTCGCAGGGTGGTGAACGCCCCGTCGGTCCAGTGGGCCGCGAGCGTCGGCGCGCCGAGGTGAGCGAGGCCGCGCCCGAAGAGCGCGGAGTGCTTCTGCTCCTCGCTCACGAGCAGCGTGAGCGCGGCGAGATAGGTGGGGTCGCCGGCGGCCCGCGCCTTCGCGAGCAGCCGCACCCCTTCACCGCTCTCGCCGAGCTCGAAGCGCTGGAAGGAGTGGACGAAGGCCTTGCGCACCGCCTCGTCCGCGACGGGTTCGGCGTCCCAGTCGACGGTGGACTCGATCTCCTGATGGCGGGCCGCGTTGGCCTCGAAGTGGGTGAGCCACCGACCGAACGGCCCGACTCCGTCCCGGTGGTCGGCGCCGAGGCGCCCGCGCGGGATGGGGCCGGTGGGAGCCTGAGGCTGGTTCATGGCGAGATCGTAGATCTGGACGTTACCGGCCGGGGCCGTCCTCACAGCACCCCCACAGCGTTGACGCCCTCTCGACACCGACCCTATGCTCGCGGGAAAGCGCCTTCCGCACGCCGTGAGGGCATCGCCCCACCCGTGCACGCACCCCGGACGAAAGATCTCTCATGACGCCTGACCTCTCCCGCCTCTCCCTCAACACCGCGACGACGAAGCTCCTCACGCTCCCGGAGGCGGTCGACGCGGCCGCCCGCGCCGGGTACGGCGCCGTCGGGCTGTGGCGCGACCGCGTCCAGGAGACCGGGGCCGAGCGCGCCGCGAAGATCGTCGCCGACGCAGGCCTGCGCGTCTCGTCCCTCTGCCGGGGAGGTTTCCTCACCGCAGGCGACGAGGCCGGGATCGCCAGCGCGCTGGCCGACAACAAGGCGGCGATCGTCGAGGCCGCGACGGTCGGGACGAGCGAGCTCGTGTTCGTCGTCGGCGGGCTGCCCGGCTCGCCGGTCGCGGGAGCCCCGGCGCGCGTCCCGTCGAACGACGCCGAGCGGCACGCCGACCGCGACATCGTCGCCACGCGACAGCGCGTCGCCGACCGCATCGCCGATCTCGCACCCTTCGCCGCCGAGCACGGCGTGCGGATCGTCCTCGAGGCGCTCCACCCGATCTTCGCCGCCGACCGCGCCGTCATCTCGACGCTCGGCCAGGCGCTCGACCTCGCGGCGCCGCACCCTGCGGACGTCGTCGGCGTCGTGGTCGACACGTACCACGTGTGGTGGGATCCCGAGCTCCAGGCGCAGATCGCGCGCGCCGGCGCCGAGGGGCGCATCGCGTCCTACCAGGTGTGCGACTGGGTCCTCCCGCTCGCCGCCGACCCCCTGCTCTCCCGCGGCTACATGGGTGACGGCTACGTCGACTTCCGCGCCATCACGCAGTGGGTCACCGCCGCCGGCTACACCGGGGACATCGAGGTCGAGATCTTCAACCAGGCCATCTGGGACACCGACGGCGACACTGTCGTGGCGACGGTCGCCGAGCGATATGCGGAGCTCGTGCTGCCGCACCTCTAGGCGCTCCGGAGCGCTGCGCACGACCGGCTCCCGACAGGCGTACGTTCGGAGCCATGACTGCTGTCGAGACCTGGGGTGCCGAGCTGCAGCCCCTGGCGCCTTCCGAGTGGCCTGCGTACCTCACCGCACACTCCGGCCTGCCCGGCCCCCGGGCGAACCTCCAGCTCCTCGAAGCCGCAGCCACCGTCGCCGACGAGGCCCAGATCGCCGCGTTGCTCGAGGACGGCGAGGAGTTCCCGGCGATGTGCGCGGGCGCGGCCCTCGGCCGCCTGTCCGCGGATCCCGCGTCCGAGGCTCGGGCCCGCACCCTCGCCGCCGACGACCGCTGGCGGGTGCGAGAAGGCGTGGCGATCGGTCTCCAGCAGCTCGGAGACGCCGCACCGGCCGCGCTGACGTCGGTCGTCACGCGTTGGGCCGGCGACCCGGACCCGCTCGTGCAGCGGGCAGCGGCCGCCGCGATCTGCGAGCCGCGGCTGCTGCGCACCCCGGAGGCAGCCGCGGTCGCGGTGGAGGTCTGCCGACGAAGCACCGCGCACCTCGTCGCGCTGCCGAGCGAGCGTCGCAGGGACTCCGGAGTGCGGACCCTCCGACAGGCGCTCGGCTACTGCTGGAGCGTCGCCGTCGCTGCCGATCCCGGCCCGGGCCTCGTCGCGTTCCGCGCACTCGACACGACCGATCCCGACGTCGCGTGGATCGTCAAGCAGAACCGGAGCAAGAAGCGCCTGGCCAGCCTGCTGTGACGCTGCGGTCCGGTGTCACAGGGGTGGGATACGGTTCGGGCACAATGTCCTGACCTGGGAGGATCCCTCATGCACGGCTCGCGGCTGCTCCGCGCGTGGCCCTTCGCGCTCGTCGCGCTGCTCGCCGTCACCCTCGCCGGCGGCGTGTTCGACGACTGGGCCTGGGTGCCCGCCGTGGGGATCGTGCTCGTCGGCCTCGCGGCCGCCTTCCTTCCCGGACCTGAGCCGCGACGGCGGCGCCGCAGACGGCGCTCCACGGCGCGGTCCGGATCGCACGGGCGCCGCCGACCGACCGTCCGGGCACGCAGGTGACTGCGAGGACGGTGCGGCACGACCCGCGGCCTCAGGCGAGCAGGTCGAGGTACTGCTGGCGTGCCTTCATCGCATGGATGATCATCTCGTCACCGGAGTCGAACTGGAGGACGACGAGCTCAAGCAGGAGGCCTGCCGTGTTGAAGCCCAGCCGCAGCTGGCGCGCCGGACTGTCGTCGTCCAGGTATGCGACGTAGACGGTATGGATGGCAGCATGGAGGGCGTCCGCCTCGGAGATCTTGTGCTTTCGTGCAGAAGGATGGACCTTCACGCCGCGCGCACCCAAGCGCGCACCGCGGCTCGGATCGCTTCGGACCTGGTCATGTGCTGGCGTGCGGCCTGCGCGACCAACGCGGCCAACAGCTCGTCATCCATACGGACGGGCACGGGCGTTCCCGGGCCCTTCCCTGCGGTCGGGCGTCCGCGCCGGCGAAGCTCGGTCACGTCATAGCCCACCTCGGCCTCGTCAGCCCACGCCTGAATCTCTCCCTCGGTCACCGGGCGTCCGCCGACTGTCTGCTCGCTCATGCCATTTATCGTATACGAAAATCGTCGGCGCATGCAGCCGCGCACTACACCGCCTCGGTCAGCCCCAGCCAAGCGCCCGCGAGCGCCACGTTTCCCGCGTCGGTGAGGTGGACGCCGTCGTCGGCGTAGCGGGCGAAGCCGGCAGCGCCTGCACCTGACCCGAGGGCGAGGCTCGCCTCGGCGGCGAGTCCGTGGAGGAGCCCGTCCGCCGCCAACAACGTGGTGCCGAACTCGACGGCGAGCCGGCGCACCACGGCGATGCGGGGGTCGAGGTCCTCGCGCCACTCCCACTGGTCGCGCCGGACGGGCAGCACGAACGGCTCGATGAGGAGCACCTGGGCGTCGGTCTCGTCGCGCAGGCGCTCGAGGAGGTGGCGGTAGGTGGACTCGTACGCCTGCGTGGGCGTGAGGTCGCCGATGTCGAAGCGGCGCCAGGTCTCGTTGATGCCGACCATGAGCGTCACGACGTCGGGTCGCACGTCGACGGCGTCGCGTGTCCATCGGTCGCGCAGGTCCGTCGCGCGGTCGCCGCCGATGCCCTTGTTCACCACGGTCACAGGGTGCTCGGGGTGCGCGGCGGCCCACGCGTCGGCGGCCATCCGGACGTACCCGTGCCCGATCGAGCCGGTCGCGTCGTCGCGCCCCCACTCGGTGATGGAGTCTCCGATGAACAGCAGGGTGGAGCCGGCGGCGATGCGCAGCGTCATGTCACGTCCTCGAGTCAGGGTTGTCGCAGGCTAGCGGACCACGACTCCCCCGAGGAAGTCACGCGGTGCGGACCTGCACGACGTTCACCGAGCCCGCCGGCAGGCGCACGACGTGGGAGGACGCCTCACCGGTCTGGAGAGGCGTGGTCACCCGGCGGACGGCGTCGGGGTGCTCGACGGAGTTGAACCGGGTCGGCTCGTCGGACCTCAGGGTCTCGATGGACTCGAGGCGCACGGGGGTCGGGAAGGTCAGCTCGACCTCGACGTCGTCGGTCATGTGGACGTTCGTGAGGTTGACGAGGATGCCGTCCGCGCCGACCGAGGCGAAGGCGTGCACCCCGGTCGCGGCGTCGACGGGGTCGACGGCGAGCGCCGTGGCTCCGCGGTGCGCCTTGTACATCATGAAGACGTCGAAGTTGGGCGTGAGGATCGTCGACTCCCCCTCGGTGAGGATGAGCGAGTTGAGCACGTTGACGGTCTGCGCGTTGCACGCCATGGACACCTTGTCGCAGTGGCGCTGGAGGATGTCGAGGGTGAGCGCTGTCGTGATCGCGTCGCGCATCGTCACCTGCTGGTAGAGCGCAGGGCGCGCGTAGAACGCGTCGCGGTGCCAGTTGCCCCACTCGCCGACGATGAGGTCGACGTGCGTGAGTCGCGTGTCGAGGCTGAACTCGGGCTCGGGGACGAGCGCGAGCCCCTCCTGCATGAGGTCCCACTGCTCGACGAGGACCTCTTCGAGCTCGAGGCTCCCCTGGATGACGCGGTCCCAGCCCGCCTCGTCGAAGCTCGTCGGGGAGTCGGTCTCGTGGTCGATGTTCCAGTTGTAGAAGTGGAGGTCGTAGCCGGAGATCGGCGGCTGGCGGTAGGTCGCGAGCGCCCGGAAGAGGTCGCGCGTCCACGCGACCCGCTCGAGCGGCTTGTTGCCGTCCGGCCCCACGGCGATGGGGTACGCCGCCGGGGCGTCGAGCACGCTCTGCGTGAAGCGCGGGAGCGCGGCGGAGTAGCGCCGGTACTCGTCGAGGTAGCTCGTGGGCGTCATCATGCCGCCGCCGGCCCACGACTCGTTGCCGATCCCCCACAGGCGGACCCCGTACGGGGCCGGGTGCCCGTTCTCGGCACGGAGCTCGGAGAGGTCGGTCCCGGAGTCGCGGTTGCAGTACTCCATCCAGTCGCGCATCTCGGCGACGCTGCCGCTCATCATGTTGACGTTGATCCACGGCTCGGCGCCGATCGTCTCGCACAGCCGGAGGTACTCGTCGGTGCCGAACGCGTGGTCGTCGAGCTCGCCCGTGCCGAAGGTCTCGTTGAACGTCGTCGGCCGCGCAGCCGGGTCGCCGATCCCGTCGCGCCAGTGGTAGGTGTCCGCGTAGCAGCCGCCGGGCCAGCGCAGCACGGGCGGCCGGAGCTCGACGAGCGCGTCGAGGACGCCCTGCCGCACGCCCCCGGTGTGCGGGATCGTCGAGTCCGTGCCGACCCAGAGCCCGTCGTCGATGCACGCGCCGAGGAACTCGATGAACTGCCCGTGCAGGGCCGGGTTGATGCGACCGATCGTCGCTGACGGGTCGATGTGGAGTGACATGGCGTGCCTTTCGTGGACAGGATCAGGTTCTCGGGCCGGCGGCGCTCGCGCCGGCCCACAACAGGACGGTCGCCGGCGCCGTGCCCTCCGCGGTCACGGTCACCTCGATCGCCCCCTCGCCGGTGGGGCGGACCACGGCGAGCGCCCGGCCGTCAAAGGTCGTGCGGGTGACGGCGTCGAAGCGTTCGGTCGTCGTGGGGTTGCCGCTCGCGAGCCCGGCGAGGATCCCGGCACCCGTGACGTCGACGGTGACCGTGACGTCGGCGCCGGTCACGAGGACGCCAGCGGCGTCGCGCAGCTCGATCGCGACGTAGGCGAGATCGGTGTCGTCGCCGCGCAGGGTGGTGCGGTCCGCGGTCGCGACCAGCGTCGTCGGGCCCTGCGCCGAGAGGATCGAGGTCCGCCCGGTCTCGGCGCCCCTGCGGTAGGCGACCGCCATGAGCTCACCGGGCCGGTAGACGGTCTCGAACGTCACGAGCATCGGCCGCGCACCGCCCACGGGTCCCCGGGCGACCTCCGCGCCGTCGAGGAGCAGTGCGACCTCGTCCGCGTCCGCGGCGACCTCGACGGTGACGGGGCTGCCCTCGTACCCCGGCCAGGTCCACGAGGAGACCGAGTCGCTCCACGCCCACGGCGACTGCATGGTCACCGTCTGCCCGTGGCGCTCGGGCCGGACGACCGCGATCGCCGGCTGCGTACGCAGCCCGAAGACGATCTCGCGGTAGTAGGACACGGGTCGGCGCCAGCCGGTGATGTCGAGGTCGCCGCACCACGCCGTGAGGTACGGGTACTCGCGCTCGAGCGCGGCGACGGCGCCGGTGTCCTGCGCGTACGCGGTCGCACCGATGCCGACCTCGCCGAGGTAGTCCCAGCCGGTCCAGGTGAAGTCCCCGATGACGTTGGGGTGGGCGAGCACCTTGGGCCACAGGGCGCCGATCTGCGACGGGAACGTCTCGGAGCCCACGATCACGCGGTGCGGGAAGAGCTCCGCGTCCTGGGCGTAGCGCCCGTCGGCGTAGTTGAGACCGAGGACGTCGAGCACCGAGCTCGACTCGGCCGTGCGGCGCGTCACCGCGTCGGAGGAGCCGATGGCGCTCATGCCCTCGCCCATGTCGCTCATCATCTCGTTGAGCCCTTGGTCGGCTGCGAGGATGTCGGAGAGCTCGTCCATGACGGCCAGCGCGGCGTTGATGCCGTTGGTGACCGGGCGCGTGGGGTCCAGCGTGCGGACGTGCTCGGCCATGTCGCGGGCCAGGGCGGAGCCGTGCGGGGTGCCGACCTCGACGATCTCGTTGCCGATCGAGTAGAGGATGACGCTCGGGTGGTTGTAGTCCTTGGCGACCATGGACCCGAGGTCGGCTGCCCACCACTGCGGGAAGTCCAGCGCATAGTCGTTCGGGGTCTTGCCGCGGGTCCACATGTCGAAGGCCTCGTCCATGACGAGCATGCCGAGCCGGTCGCACGCATCGAGCAGCGACGGCGACGCGGGGTTGTGGGCGGAGCGGATCGCGTTGAACCCCGCCGCCTTGAGCAGCTCGACGCGACGCTCTTCGGCGCGCGCGATCGACGCGGCGCCGAGGGGGCCGTTGTCGCTGTGGATGCACGCGCCGCGCAGCAGGACGCTCTCGCCGTTGATCCGCAGCCCCTTGCGGGGGTCCACGGTCACGGTGCGGACGCCGAAGGTCGTCATCACGTCCTCGGCAGGCTGCCCGAGGCTGGTGCGCACCGAGTAGAGCGACGGGGAGTCGACGCTCCACAGCGCAGCGTCCGCGAGGTACAGGCGGTGCCGGACCACGGCGGTCCGCCCGGGCGCGAGGGTCAGCGGGCTGGCATCTCCCTCGACGCGTTCCCCGGCGGGGTCCGTGACGTCGGTCGTCACGGTGAGCGCGGCGGTCGTCATCCCCCGGTTGACCACCGTCGCGGCCACCTCGACGACAGCCTGGTCGTCCTCGATCCGCACCGTCGTGACGCGGACGCCGTCGGGGACCACGTGCACCGGCTCGTCGACGTGCAGCACGACCGGTCGGTGCAGCCCGGCACCGGAGTACCAGCGGGAGTCCTCTCCCGAGCGCACCTCGATGCGCAGCGTGTTCTCCTCGCCGAACCGCAGGTAGGGCGTGAGGTCGACGAAGAAGCGGGTGTAGCCGTCGGCGCGGTTGCCCGCGTGCTCGTCGTTGAGGAAGACCATCGCGTGGCGGTACGCCCCCTGGACCTCCAGGCGCACGACCTTGCCCGCCCAGCCCGCGGGGACGTCGAAGGTCTTGAGGTAGGTGTACGCGCCGGCCGGGTAGTACGCCCCGCCGCCCTTCGAGGGGGCGGTGGGGGTCCGCTCGGCGTCGCGCAGCGCGTCGTGCGGCAGGCGCGCGGGCGTGAGCGTCGCGCCCTCGCCGTTCGCGGCCGCGAACGGGCCGAGCGGCGCCCGGTAGGACCAGCTGTCGTTGAAGGACGTACCTGTCACGAGGTGTCTCCGATCGTCGAGGGTGCTGGTCGTCAGGCCGCGGGCGGTGCCGAGGGCAGCACGAACGTGCTGAAGGAGTCGGCCGGCAGCGTCGGCGTGAAGAGCTGCCCGTCGACGAGGAAGCGGACGGCCCGGTCCTCGCGGGTGTCGTTCTGGACGATGACGACGAGCGTCCCGTCCGGGTTGACGAAGGCGACCTGGTTCTCGAATCCGGTGTAGCTGGACGTGGGGACGACGCGGGCGCCTGCGTCGAGGAAGTGGCTGACGTGCTTGAAGAGGTAGTACTCGTGGTTGAAAGTGTACGTCGCCGCAGCGGTGTCGACGGTGACGAACGAGTTCTGCGCCCAGCCCCACCGGCTCAGCCCGCCGCGTTCGAGGGCGATGTTCCAGTACATGTAGGCGCTGGCACCGTGGGCGAAGAACTGCTTCATGAGCGTCCACGCGTACCGGCAGTACCGCCAGTCGTTGAGGCCGTCCCCGCACTCCTGCTCGGTCTGGTAGATCGTGAGGTCCGGGTGGTCGTGGTGCACGTGCGGCAGAGCACGCTTGCCCGCCCACTGGATCCCGACGCCGCGCACGTACCTCGCTGCCACGGGGTCGTCGAGGACGCGCTGGACGAGGCTGTCGTCGCCGCGCTCGAGCGTGCCGAGGAACACCTGGACGCCGCGCCGCTCCATCTCGGGGCCGAGGCGGGCGATGAAGAGGGCGAGCCCTTCGGGGGTCCACGTGCAGCTGGGGAACACCTGGGGCGAGTTGAACTCGTTCTGGGGCATGACCATCTCGACCCCGATGCCCAGCTCCCGGTACGCGTCGACGAACCGGCCGAAGTACGCGGCGTAGGCGCTGAGGTACGGCTCCTCCGTGCAGAACATGTCCGTGCCCTCGCGCCCCACCTGGTGGGGCTCGAGGCCGTTCTCGACATCCTGGAGACCGGGCATCGGCAGCGCGCCGGCGTAGTGCCCGGTCGTCTTCATCCAGGTCGGAGGGCTCCACGGGGACGCCCACAGCCGAAGGCTCGGCTGGCGCTCCTGGGCCGCGCGGATGAACGGGACGAGCGTCTCGAGGTCGTTGGCGATGCTGAAGTGCTCGAGCTCGAGGTCACCGGCGACCTCGTCGTAGGAGTACCAGTCCCGCGAGAAGTCGTTCGCACCGACGGGCATGCGACACAGCGTGAGGTTCGCGCCGACCCCCGGCGTGAAGAGCTCGTCGAGGATCTCCGCACGCTGCTCGGCGTCGAGCGCCTGGAGCGCGGTCCACCCGAGCTCGTTGAAGGACGCCCCGAAGCCCTCGATCGTCTGTGCCGGGGAGCCGATCTCGACGAAGACGTCCGGCATGGCCGTCACCGGTCCTGCCGCCGGGACCTCGCGGGACTGCCAGGGCTCGGACTCCGTCGTGACGACCCACTGCGCAGTCGTCGGGCGCGGTGCGGTCGTGCGTCCTGCGGTGCTCATGCTGCGTCCTCCTCGTCCAGCTCCACGTCGGCCTGCAGCGGCAGGTCGAGCACGGAGGTCCCGACCTCGACACGGAAGGTGCCCGGCTCGTGCTGCCATGCGCCGTCCTGCCAGTGTGCGGCCGCCCGGGCGTGGACCGGCACGGACACCGCGACCGTCTCGCCCGGCGCCGCGCGCACCACCGTGTGGGCGGCGAGCCAGCGCACGGGACGGTCGACTGCGGTCTCCGCACGGGAGAGGTACACCTGGACGACCTGCTTGCCGGCCCGGTCACCCGTGTTCGTCACGGTGAGGTGGACGGCGGCTCCGGACCCCGGCGTCAGTGCGCCCTCGACCCGGAGGTCGGCGAGCTCCCACGTGGTGTACCCGAGCCCGTGACCGAACGCGTATGCGGGCTCGGTCCCTGCCTTGAGCCAGGCGCGGTAGCCGATGTGGATGCCCTCGTCGTACGTGACGAGGCCGTCCACCGGGGTGACGTCGAGCACCGGGACGTCGGCCTGCGCCCGGGGCCACGTGGTGGGCAGGCGACCGCCGGGCTCCACGAGCCCGAGCAGGACGTCGGCAAGAGCGTCGCCCATCTCCTGTCCGCCGAAGTACGGCAGGACCACGGCCGCGACGTCGTCCCGCCAGGGCAGCAGCACCGGAGAGCCGGCGTTCACCACGACGACGACCGGTGTGCCCGTCGCGAGGACGGCCCGCACGAGCTCGTCCTGGCGGCCCGGGAGCGCGAGGTCGGTCCGGTCGAAGCCTTCGGACTCGACCTGGGAGTTCGTGCCCACGACGACGACGGCGACGTCGGCCGCCGACGCCGCAGCGACCGCCTCGGCGAGCAGCGCCTCGGGTGAGCTGGTGTCCGGCTCGAGCCCGAGGGTGATGGTGAAGACTCCGGCGAGCACCGAGTCACGCGAGGCGAGGTCGTACTCGACGCGCACGTCGACGGGCACGCCCGCGGCCACCGCGACCGGCGCGGAGATGGACGGCGGCGAGAGGAAGCTCGCCCCGAGGTCCGTGCCGACGGCCTCGGCGCTGTCCTCGAGCAGCAGCTCGTCGCCGACGTAGATCCGCCCGTGGCCGACGGTCGAGAAGCCGAGGAGCACCTCGCCCGTGACGTCGGGCGTCCACGTGAGCGAGAGCTCGACCGTGCTCGCGGTGCTCACGGGGGCGTCGCCGCCGAAGTAGACGAGCGACGTGGCCAGGCGGTCCTCGCGGAACACCTCGTCGCCGGCAGCGTCGAGGAAGCGGACGAGCATGCCGTGCTGCGCGGTGGCGGGGTTGGTCACCTGCGCGAGCGGCAGCTCGGCGATGCCCTGCTGGACCACGGCCCCCACGGCGTACGTGACCTCGACGCCGGGCAGCGCGGACCGCAGACCGTCGAGCGGGGTGACGACCGCCTCGGGGAGGACGGTGGCCGAGCCGCCACCCTGGGTGCGCGCGTGCTGGGCGTTGTGCCCGATGACCGCGACGCGCGAGAGCGCCGCCGGGTCGAGCGGGAGGATCCCGTCGTTGGTGAGCAGGACGGTGCCCTCGGCGGCGGCCTCGCGCGCGAACGCGATCCCGTCCAGGGGCGCGGCGTCGCTGGTCAGGCTCGGCTCGAAGCCCTCGAGCGCACCGACGCGGGCCGCGAGCAGGAGGATCCGCAGCACCTTCTCGTCGATCGCCGACTCAGCGATGCGGCCGTCCCGGACGGCGTCGACGAGGGCCTGCCCCCACGGACCGTCCGGTCCGGGCATGACGAGGTCCTGCGCGGCCGCGGCCGACTCGACGCTGCGGACGGCGGTCCAGTCGCTGATGACGACGCCGTCGAAGCCCCACTCGTCCTTCAACGGAGTGCGCAGGAGCTCGTGCTCCGTCACGGTGACACCGTTGACCGCGTTGTACGACGACATGACGAGCCACGCGCCGGCATCGACGACCGGCTTCTCGAACGCGAGCAGGTAGAGCTCCCGCAGCGCGCGCTCCGAGACCTCGGTGCTCGCCGTGAAGCGGTCCGTCTCGTAGTCGTTGGCGATGTAGTGCTTGGGGGTGGCCCCGACGCCCTTCTCCTGCACGCCCTCCACATAGGCCGCGGCGAGGTCGGCGGTGAGCACCGGGTCCTCGCTGAACGCCTCGAAGTGACGCCCGCCGAGCGGCGAGCGGTGGAGGTTGATCGTCGGTCCGAGGACGACGTCGACGCCCTTGCGGCGGGCCTCCTGCGCGGAGACGTTGCCGTAGCGACGCGCGACCGCCGGGTCCCACGAGGAGGACAGCGCCGAGGCCGACGGCAGGTTGAGCGACGGCGAGCGCTCGTCCCACACCTCGCCGCGCACCCCGGACGGCCCGTCGGACACGAGGAGCCGGCGCAGCCCGATCTTCTCGATCGGCCACGTGGTCCAGAAGTCGCGCCCGGTGAGGAGCTGCACCTTCTCCTCGAGGGTGAGGCGGGCCAGCAGCTCGGCGAGCCTGGGTGAGCCGAGGGAGAGGTCGTCGGAGGTCGGGCGGGGCGAGCTGTCGTCGGGCATGGTGAGGCCTTTCGGGGACGGGAACGTGTCGATCGTGGGGAGCAGGCGGGTCGCGGACGGCACCGTCCGCGCTGGTCTAGGCGACCGCGCCGGCTTGCTGGTCCTGCTCTGCCTGCACGGCGAGCAGGCGCTGGCGCTCGGCGCGCCGCCGCTCCTGCGCGACCGGGTCGGGGACGGGCGACGCCATCCACAGGCGCTGCGTGTACGGGTGCTCGGGCGCCGACGTGACGTCCGCCGTCTCGCCGCGCTCGACGATCTCGCCCTGGTACATGACGGCCACGCGGTGGCTGACGTTGCGCACCACCTCGAGGTCGTGCGTGACGAAGAGGTACGCGACGCCGGTGCGCTCCTGGATCTCGACGAAGAGGTCGAGGACGCGCGCCTGGGTCGACAGGTCGAGCGCCGAGACGGGCTCGTCGCAGATGATGAGGCGCGGGTCGAGCGCGAGCGCCCGTGCGATGGCGACGCGCTGGCGCTGCCCGCCGCTGAACTCCCGCGGGAGCCGGCGCGCGGCGTCGGCCGGCAGGCGCACCTGTTCGAGCAGCTCGGCGACGCGCGACTGCGCGGCCTTGCGGCCCACGTCCCGGGCCGTGAGGGGCTCGGCGAGGATGTCGCCGATCGTCATGGACGGGTTGAGCGACGTGTACGGGTCCTGGAACACGACCTGGATGTCGCTGCCCATGCCCCGGCGCTCGCGGGAGCTCATCGCGGTGAGCTCGCGGCCGTCGAAGCGGATGGAGCCGCCGGTGACCGGGGCGAGGCCGAGGACGGCCCGCCCGAGGGTCGTCTTCCCGGAACCGGACTCGCCCACCAGGCCGACGCACTCGCCCGGTCGGATGTCGAGGCTGACGCCCTTGAGCGCCCGGAACGGCTTGGAGCGGAGGCCCTTGCTCGGGTACTCCACGACGACGTCCCGCATCTGCAGGAGTGGCTCGGTCATGACGTGCTCGCTTCCGTGCGCGGGGCTGTCGGGAGGTAGGGCGCCTGGTAGGGGTGCCGGGTGTTCTCCGGCGTGAGGATCGCGTCGAAGAGCTGGGTCGTGTACGGGTGCTCGTGCGCGACGAAGATGTCCCGCGTGGACCCGCGCTCGACGATGTGGCCCTCGCGCATGACGGCGACCCGGTCGCAGAGGTCGGCGACCACGCCGAAGTTGTGCGTGACGAGCAGGACGCCCATGTCGAAGTCGTCCTGGAGGTCGCGCAGCAGGTCGAGGATGTCGGCCTGGACGGTGACGTCGAGGGCGGTGGTCGGCTCGTCCGCGATGAGCAGCTCGGGCTCGCAGCTGATCGCCCCGGCGATGAGGACGCGCTGCGCCATGCCGCCGGACACCTGGTGCGGGTGGGACCGGAACACGCGTTCCGGGTTCTGGATGCCGACGCGGCCGAGGAGCTCGATGGCCCGGGTGCGGGCCTGCGCCCTGTTCAGCCCGAGGTGGATCCGCATCGGCTCGACGAGCTGGGTGCCGATGGTGAACGACGGGTCGAGGTTGCTCATCGGCTCCTGCGGGACGTAGGCGATCTCCTTGCCGCGGATCCGCGTCATGTCGCGCTCCGAGAGCCGGGCCAGGTCGCGCCCCTTCCACAGGACGCGGCCGCCGAGGATGCCGCCGCCCTCGGGGAGGAGCTTCATGACGGCGAAGGCGGACTGGGTCTTGCCCGAGCCCGACTCGCCGATGAGGCCGACGACCTCGCCGCGCCGGACGTCGAGGTCGATGCCGTGGACGATCTCCTTCGTGGAACCGTCCGGCATGGCGTACCCGACGCGCAGGCCCTCGACGCGCAGGACCGTCCGGTCGTCGTCCGCTGTCGGCGCGGTCCCGGCTGCGGGGCTCGTCTCGTCGACCGTGTCGACCGGGACGGCCAGGGTCACGGCGCGCCGCCGGCTCGAGGTGCTCTCGAGGGCGTCCCGGAGGGCGTTGGCGACGAGGGTCAGCGCGAGGCACACGAGCGCGATCGTCAGGCTGGGCCAGAGGATGAGCAGCGGCTGCTGGTAGATGCGGGAGAAGCCGTCGTTGAGCATGCTGCCCCACGTGGGGATCGACATGTCGCCGAGGCCGAGGAACTCGAGGCCGGCCTGGATCGCGATGGCGACGGAGGCGATGAACCCGGCCTGGATGATGATGGGCGCCCGGACGACGCGCAGCACGTGCCGGAAGATGATCCGCAGGTCGGACAGCCCGGCGACGCGCGCGGCGTCGACGTAGAGCTCGTTGCGGACGGACTGGACGGTCTGGCGCACGAGCCGGAAGACCGACGCCGAGAGGAGGATGCCGAAGATCGCCATCGCCCACCAGGCCGAGCTGCCGATGACGGACCGGGCGGCGAGCAGGACGACCATGCCGGGCAGGGCCATGAGGACGGCGGCGGCACCGGACGCGAGGGTGTCGAACCACTTGCCGAAGTAGCCGGCGACGAGGCCGCTCACGCCACCGACGAGCACCGCGACGGCGAGCGCGAGCGCGGCGCCGAGGAGGCTGAAGCGGCTGCCGTAGAGCAGTCGTGCGAAGACGTCGCGGCCGGCGCTGTCCCCGCCGAGGAGGTGGCCGTCGCCGGGGTCGCCGAGCACGTCCTGCAGCACGGCGACGCCCGGGTCGTGCGACGTGAGCAGGGGCGCGAAGACCGCTGCGAGCACGACGACCCCGAGGAACACGAGCGAGACGAGACCGAGCGGGTCGCGCAGCAGCCGCTGGGCGAGGGAGGCGTCCGGGGACCGGGTGTCGGGCGGGAGGGCGATGGGGGGCAGGTCGCTCATGAGACACGCGCCTTCGGGTTGAGCCAGCCGTGAGCGATGTCGATGATCACGTTGACGACGATGACGATGATGGCCACGACCACGACGACGCCCATGATCACGGGGATGTCGCCCTGGACGGTGCTGGAGACGGACAGCGAGCCGAGGCCGGGGACGGCGAACATCTGCTCGATGATCACGGCGCCGCCGAGGAGCCCGACGAACTGCAGGGCGAGGACGGACAGCCCGGGGCCGGCGGCGTTGCGCAGCACGTGCTTGTAGATGACGGAGCGCTGGGAGAGGCCGCGGCTGCGGAGCGTGCGGACGTAGTCCTGGCGCAGCGCGTCGATCATGGCGGACCGGACCTGCTGGGCGGTGCCGGCGATGCAGCCGATGGTCAGGGCGAGGACGGGCAGCGTGATCGAGGCGGCCCACTTCCCGATCGAGTCCTCGGGACGCGTGTACCCGGTGGGCGCGAACCATCCGAGGTTGATCGCGAAGAGGGTGACGAGACCGAGGGCGATGAGGTAGTTGGGGACGGCGGCGCCGCCGAGGGAGACGAACTGGACGACGCGGTCGACCCAGCCCCGTCGCACTGCGGCCCACACGCCGAGCGTGGTGGCGACGACGGCCGAGATGAGCGTGGAGATCACGACGAGGGAGAGCGTCACCCCGAGCCGCGAGCCGAGGACGTCGATCACGGGCGCACCGCTGAACCATGACGTCCCGAGGTCGCCCTGGACGGCGCCTCCGAGCCAGTCGGCGTAGCGCGAGAGGAGCGGGTCGTCGAGGCCGAGCTGCTGGGCTCGGAGGGCGACGGCCGCCTCGGAGGCGTTGTCCCCGAGCAGGCTGCGGGCGATGTCCGTGCCGGTGAGGTAGAGAAGGACGAATGCCAGGGCGCTGATGACCAGGAGCATGGCGATGCCGGTCAGCAGGCGTCGGGCGAGGAAGGTGACCATGGGAGCTCCTCCGAGCGCTGTGGGGGGCAGGCTGCGAGGCCTGCCCCCCGGCCGCGTCAGGCTGCGGGCTGGATGAGGTAGATGTACGGGACCACCATGTCGGCGGCCATGGTCACGTCGACCGTCGGCTTGCTGACGTAGATGTTGTCGACGAAGTAGAACGGCGCGAACCACGCCTCCTCGACGATGTAGCGGTTGAGGTCCTGGGCTGCGGTGGCGGCCTCGTCCTCGGTGCCGGTCTGCAGGGTGACGAGCAGCTCCGCGACCTCGGGGGTCGTCGTCTTGAAGGAGTTGAAGAGGGCGTCGGGCGTGATGGCGAACGTGGCGGTCTGCCAGTCGCTCGCCGACGCGAGGCGGAACCAGGTGGCGGGGTACTTGGCGCCCATGATGTCCGAGATGAGGTTGGTGCCGACGTCCGTGTAGCTCACGGTGATGCCGACGTCGGCGAGCTGCTGCTGGACCTGCGTGAGCATGCTGGAGTCGATCCCGGCTGCTGTGGGCATGCTCAGCTCGATGCCGTCGGCGTACCCGGCCTCGGCGAGGAGGTCGCGGGCCTTGTCGGGGTCGAACGCGTAGGCGCTGTCGAGCTCTTCGACGTACCCGTCGGTCGCGGGGCCGAAGATCTGGCTCGTCGGTGAGCCGTGGTCGAGGAGGATGGCGGAGAGGATGCCTTCCTTGTCGATCGCGTAGTTGATGGCCTGCCGGACGCGCACGTCGGCCAGCTCGGGGGCGACGGAGCCGTCGCGGTCGAGCAGCATGAGGCCTTCCCAGTCGAGCTGCGCGGTGTTGACGTCGTACCCGGCGGACTCGACCTGCTCGAGCGAGGAGAAGTTGCTGAACGAGGCTGCGTCCACCTGTCCGCCCTGGAGGGCGTTGAGGAGGGCCGACTGGTCGGCGTAGTAGTTCATGGTGAGGGTGTCGTAGCGCTCGAACGACTCGTCCCAGTAGTCGGGGTTCTTGTCGAACTCGTACGTGGAGCCGACGACGGTGGCCTCGGCGTCGAGGACGTACGGGCCGCTGCCGACGGGGTTGGTCGCGACGTCGGGGTTGTCCCACGAGTCGGGCGACGACATGTAGCCGAGGGGCTGGGTGAGCCAGTTGAGCATCATCGGGTCGGGCTGGGAGAGCGTGATGACGACGTGCGTGGGGTCGGTGGCCGCGACGCCGGCGACGAACGCGGCGTTGGAGAGGTCGGGCGTGCTGGACGAGCGGAAGTGCTCGATGTTCGCGACGACCGCGTCGGCGTCGAGCGCGACCCCGTCGGTGAAGGTGATCCCCTCGGTGAGGGTGAGCGTGAGGACCGTCCGGGTGTCGTCGTAGGACCACTCGGTCGCGATGCCGGGGACGATCTCGCCCTCGCCGTCCTGGCGGAGCAGCGTGTCGAACACGGCGGTGAAGTACTGGGTCTGCTGTCCGGAGGCGTAGCCCTGGACGTCGTACGAGATCGGGATGCCCGACTGTCCGAGGACCAGCGAGCCCGTCCCGCCGGCCGAGCCGCTCCCGGCGTCGTCGCTGCCGCCGCCGCAGGCGGTGGTGGTGGTGAGGAGCAGCAGGCCTGCCACTCCGAACGCAGTCATGCCTCGTCGCATGGTCATCTCCCTTGATGTGGACCCCGCGGACCGGGGTGTCGTCCCTGCACGCCACCCGCGAACGGTTCTGGGCCACCGATCTACTGTGACGTATCAGTGTGACGTATGAGCGACCATACGCGGTGACCCACGTCACGGCAAGGCTCGTTACCAGAAGGTGATATCGACACCGCCCGAGGGCGGCAGAACGGCCCGGTTCGGGCGATTCGTGGGCGCCCCCGACGACTCAGGTGCTGCGTCGGAGCACGAGCTCCGCAGCCATCGCCGACGCCTCGGACGCCGCCGCCGGGAGGACGAGCTCCGGCTTGAGGCGCTCCAGGAGCAACCGCCCCATCCTGCGACCGATGACGTCCGGGTGGATGTCGACCGTCGTCAGCGGAGGGACGGCGAACTGCGCCAGCGGGATGTTGTCCACGCCGATCACCGCGAGGTCGTCGGGAGCGGTGAGGCCGTGACGACGCATCCCCGCGAGGACCGCGAAGGCGATCTCGTCGTTGTACGCCGAGACGGCCGTCACCGGCTCGGGTCCGGCGAGGAGCTCGGCGACCGCGCGGGCGGCAGCGTCCTCGTCGAGCGGGACGGCGACGACGACCGGGGCCGGAAGTCCGCGTTCCGCGCACTCCGACCGCACACCCTCCAGCCGCCGGGTGAGGAACTCCCCGACCTTCGGGTCCGTCGACGCGGCGAACGCGATCCGCCGGTGACCACGATCGACGAGGTGCTGCACGTGCAACCGGCCCACGACGGACTGGGGCATGCCGAGCACCTGCGAGTCACCGAAGTCGAGGCCCGACGCGACGACGGGGATGCCCGCCTGCTCGATGCGCTCCCGCTCCTCGACGGGGAACGCGGCGAGGTTGGCGATCGCCGCCGGCATGAGCTCGTGCCACAGCGACGACAACGACCGGGCGTCCTGCTGACGCCGGTAGACCACGGTGTACCCGTGCGGCTCGACGATCTCGGTGATGGTTTCGATCGCCCGGGCGAGGTTCTCCCCGATCGGGGCGTCCGGCAGGACGACGAGGACCGACTCGCTCGTCCCCCGCCGCAGCGCCCGCGCGGCCGCGGACGGCGTGTACCCGAGCTCCTTCGCGGCCTGTCGCACCTTGGCGCGCGTGGTCTCCGGGAAGGTCTGGTTCGGGGCGTCGTTGAGCACGTAGCTCACCGTGCTCTGCGACACCCCTGCGTGCCGGGCCACGTCCCGTGCGGTCACCCGTCGTGCTGCCATGCGTCGTCCCCTCGATCGGGCATCACCATAACGCTCCGCGCGGTCGGACGGGCGCGCGCGGGCCGGCGCCACCCGCGGACTCCCCGTCAGGCCCAGCAGTACCGGGAGTTCGCCCACACGACGTAGAGCATCGGCGCCGAGAGCAGTCCGAGGCCGAGCGCAGGCTTCGCGACGACGAGGACGACGAGCAGCGCGACCGCCAGGAGCGAGACGAGCGCGAGGTACCAGCGTCGCACGGCGAGGTACGCGCTCGGCAGCGCCAGGCCCCGCAACGAGGCGCCGGGATCCTCCGCGAGCGCGACGAGCGCAAGCATCGACGCGGCGACGACGAGCACCCCGAGCACGACGAAGACCGGGGCGGTGAGCGCGCCGAGCGGATGGCTCCGCGCCGCGACGAGGTCGGTGCCGAGGACGGCCAGCGCGAGCGCCGCGACGCCCCCGACCGCGAACGCCTTGCGGGCGGTGCGCACCCACGCGGACGTGAAGGTGCGCACCACACGGGCGGACCCGTTGGCGGAGAGCTCCGCGAACACCGCGCACGCGGCGGCGAACGCGGGGGCCACCACGGTGCTCATGACCACGAAGAACGGCCACGAGCCGGCAGGGTCGGCGACCACGAGGAGCGGCACCAGCAGCGGAAGGCACGCCGCGACGAGGAGGAGGTTCGTCGCGACGAGCACGTAGACCGTGCCGAACGCCTGCCCGTACGTCTCGTGCGAGACCCGCGCGACGACGGCCCTCCCCCGCGCGTGGCCGGCGCTCATCCCTTGAGCCCGCTCGTCGCGATGCCCTGGATGAAGTAGCGCTGGCCGAAGAGGAAGATCACGAGGATCGGCAGCACGGACAGGACGGAACCCGTCATGATCATGGCGTACTCGGCGTCGTACTGGCCGATGAAGGAGCGCAGACCGAGCTGGATGGTCCACAGGTCGTTGTCGGTGAGGTAGATGAACGGACCCATGTAGTCGTTCCACGTCGCGACGAACGTCAGGAGCGAGAGGCTCGCGATGGCAGGCACCGAGAGCGGCAGCATGATGCGCCGGTAGATGGCCCACTCGCTCAGCCCGTCGATGCGTGCAGCCTCGACGATCTCGTCCGGGATGGACTGGTAGTACTGCCGCATGAGGAACACCCCGAAGGCGCCGAACGCCTGGAGGAGGATGAGCGACAGGTGGGTGTTCGTCAGCCCGGCCTTCTGCATCATGATGTACTGCGGGATCATGTACGCCTGCCACGGCACGGCGATCGTCGCGATGTAGGCGATGAAGAGGCCGTCGCGGCCCGGGAACCGGACCTTCGAGAAGCCGTAGGCCGCGAAGCTCCCCGTGAACACCTGCAGGAACGTGATGGTCACCGCGAGGAACAGCGAGTTCCCGAGGTACTTGGCGAGCGGGATCCGCGTCCAGATGTCGGCGTAGTTGCTGAACCGGAACTCGGTCGGGATCCACTGCGTGGGCACGGTGAAGACCTGGTTGTTGTTCTTCAGGGACGACGAGATCATCCAGAAGAACGGCACCATGACGAGCAGGGCGATGCCGACGAGGACGATGTAGCCGCCCACCTTCGCAAGGCCGTGGACCGGCCTCGCGGCGGACTTCGTCGGTGGGTCGAGGGGTGCGGGGACCGTGTCGCGCGCGGCGGCGAGCTCGGTGGTCATCACGCCTCCATCTTCTGGTTGCGGCGGTACTGGAGGACGGTGATCGACAGGACGATCACGAACAGCACCAGGGAGAGTGCGGAGGAGTAGCCGAAGCGGCCGTTGGTGATGCCCTCGCGGTAGATGAGCTGGGACAGCACGAGCGTGCTGCGCCCGGGCCCGCCGTCGGTCATGACGACGACGAGGTCGAAGATCTTGAAGCTGCCGATGGTGAGCATCATGAGGACGAAGAACGTCGTGGGCCGCAGCGACGGGATCGTCACGTTGCGGAACCGCTGCCACGCGCTCGCGCCGTCCATCTTCGCGGCCTCGTAGAGCTCGGGCGGGATCGTCTGGAGCCCGGCGAGGAAGAGGATCATGTAGTAGCCCATGTCCCGCCACACGCTCGTGATGATGACGGCGGGCATCGCCCACTGCGGGCTCGACGTCCATCCCGGCGGGTTGTCCATGCCGAGCGTCATGAGGAACTGGTTGACCGGCCCCTGCGTCGGGTTGAGAAGCATGTTCCACACGACGGCGACGGCGACGATCGACGTGATGTACGGGAAGAACGCCGCGGTGCGGAAGAAGTTCACGCCCCGCATCTTGCGGTTGAGCGCGAGCGCGAGGAGCAGGGAGACGACGAGCGTCAGCGGGATGTGGCCGATCGCGTAGTACGCCGTGTTGAAGAGCGCCACGTGGAAGTTCTTGTCCGTGAGCAGGCGCTGGAAGTTGTCGAGACCGACGAGCTCCGGGGTGCTGTAGGAGTCCCAGTCGGTGAACGCGATGAAGAACGTCGCCGCGACGGGCACGAGCGTCAGCAGCGCGAAGCCGATGAAGTTCGGCAGGAGGAAGCTCCAGCCGATGAGGGTGTTGCGCCGCACCTGCGCCTTGTTGGCGTAGGTGACGGTTGCGGACTTGGACATCGTTCCTCCGACCGGACCGGTCTGCGGGGGGACCGGGGGCGTGGCCCCCGGTCCCGTCGGACGGGCTGCTAGTTCTGCAGCGCCTCGTTGCGGACGCGCTCGCCCATCTCGGCGATGCCGTCCTCGAGGGAGACGCTGCCGGTCATGATGAGGTCGTGCTGCTCCATGAGGACCTGGTCCACGTCGGACGTCACCTCGCTCACCGGCATCTCGAGCACGATCTCGTCGGGCTCGAACGCGGCCTTCGAGAGGTCGTCCTGCGGCATGCCCTCGAGGGCGAAGTACGCGGTGGTGATCTCGTCGGACTGCAGCGCGGGCACGGTGCCGATCGAGGCGGCGGCCTTGGCACCCTCGGGGCCGGCGGCCCAGGCGACGAAGTCCTTCGCGGCGTCCGTGTTCTTGGCCTTCGCGTTGACGGCGAACGCCGTCGGTGAACCGAAGGTCGTCACGGAGTCGGCCCCGTCCTCCTGCGGCATCTGGGCGATGCCCCACTCGAAGGTCGTCTCGCCCTTCGCGGCGCTCGCGAGGAGCGAGCTGATGTACCAGGAACCCATCGGGAGCATCGCTGCCTGACCGGTGGAGAACATCGTCTGGTACGTCACCTGCTGGGACTTGGCGCTGGAGAAGTCGAGCGTCGCGCCCGCGTCCTGGAGGCCGAGAGCACGCTCGTAGTACGGCTCGAAGAACTCGTACTCGCCGCCGACGAGGTCGTCGCCCGTCTGCGCGGCCGAGATCGCCTGGACGACCGAGCGCCACACGTGGTGGTAGGTGCCGTAGACGGTCGGGCCCGTGCTGGGCGTGAGACCTGCGGCCGCCGCGTCGGTCGTGATCTTCTCGGCGAGGTCGACGTACTCGTCCCACGTGAGGTCGGCCGGGTACTCGAGGCCGAGCTCGTCGAACACCGTCTTGTTGTAGTAGAGCGCCCAGAAGTCCTGCCGGTACGGCAGCGCGAAGTACGTGCCGTCCTGGTCGAAGCTCTCCAGGCCCGCGAGCGCCTCCTGGTCCGTGGCCTCGGCGAGGTCGGTGATGTCCGCGAGCTGGCCACGGGTGGCGTAGCGCGAGTAGTCGGTGACGTTCTTCATCGTCAGGACGTCCGTGGTGTCGCCACCGGCGAGCATCGCGGTGACCTTCTCCGCGTAGTCGTCCGCGAGGATGTCGACCGGCTTGATGTCGATGTCGGGGTTCGCCGCCTCGTAGGCGTCGAAGAGGGCGTTGAACTCCGGGGTGCCCTCGAGGTTCCACACGGAGATGGTCAGCTCCGTCTTGCCGTCCGCGCGGCTCTCCGACTCACCGCCGCACCCGGTCAGGAGCAGAGCGGCCGCCAGGCTGACGCCGACTCCCCTCATGGCCTGACCCTTGGTCACGATGCGCTTCATTGCGTCTCCTCTCGGTGGCGGGGAACGTCGTCGTGCCTCGCCGGGGTGTGCGGGTACAGGTCGGTGGGGTGTCCGCCGTCCTGGTCACCGACGGGCACGCGCACTCGGGTGCGCACCCCGTCGGGCCACGTGACGTGCACGTGGGAGAAGTGGTCTCCGGTCGCGTCGACCTGGAGCTGGGTGGTGTCGTCCGGCTGGGGTGCGGCGTCGCGGTCCGGACCGAGGAGGCCCACGCCGACGGCCCACCACGTGCCGGGGAGGACGGGTCCGGCGAGCCAGGGGGTGCGCGCGGCGGGTCCGAGCGGGGACGCGTCGGCTGAGGTCGTCGTGCCTGCGGTCGCGGGTCCGGAGCCCCCCGGCCCCGGGAGCCCGACGAGCACGGACCGCACCCGTGGCCCGGTGACGCGGGCGTCGGGGCGCGCGGGGTCGACGACCGCGGTCGGCTCGACGTCCCCTGCCACGGGCCAGCCCGACACCCGGAGGGTGGTGGCCGCGGGGTCGGCGTCGTCCACGCGGACGAGGCGGACCTCCCACGCGCCGCGGACGAGCGACACGGTCGTGACGGTCCCCGCGTGCGTCGCCTCGCCGTGGAGGCCGGAGCCGTGGCGCTGCTGGTCGGGGTCGGGAGCGAGCCAGTGCGCCCGGGCGCGCGAGGCGGCGACGGCGACCCGCGCGTCCGGCGCGGTCTCGCCCTCGCCCTCGGGGTCGTCCGCGGTCTCGCCGTCGATCGCGAGGCCGAGCACCACCATGCCGGTGCGGTGGCTCGCGTTCCCGTCGGCGTCGAGGAGGACGACGGACTGGTCGAGCGGCGCGCGCCACGCGGCGTCGTCGAGCAGGGGCGAGGTCGCGGTCGAGTAGCCGATGCGCGCGTAGAGGGGTGAGTCGCCGCCCTGGGCGCCCTCGGTCGCGTGGTCGGTCCCGTGGTTGACCACGCGGACGATCCCGTCGGCTCGCGTGCCGGAGACGATCCAGCCGGGAGCACGCACGATCCGCAGACGGTCGGCCGTCTCGAGCGGCAACGGTTCCTCGGTCGCCGTCCACACGGGGTGGTCGGCGGGCAGCGCGAGGCCGATCATGCCCTTGCTCGCCCAGTACGGGGAGCCGGGGCCGGAGTAGGACTGCGACAGTCGCGGCCACGCGTGGTGCCAGCCCTGCGTGAGGAGACCGTCGGCGTCGGGAGCGCCGTGGTCGACGAAGTGCCCGAGGACACCGGACGCCGCTCGGCGCAGGACGCCCGGCGACACCGACGGGACACCCGCGATCGCACCGACCCAGTACGGGGCGGCGGCCGCGAAACGATAGACGAGGCTGCGGCCCTGGACGAGCGGCGAACCGTCCGCACCGACGAGCTCGACAGCGTCCTGGAGGAAGCGGTCGAGGCGCTGGAGATCGGTGTCTCCGCGGGCGGCGGCCAGGTCGGTCGCGCCGGCCATCCGCGCCCAGAGCGTCGGGTAGAGGTGCAGCGCCCACCCGGCGTAGTGGTCGTAGGAGCGCTCGGCACCGTCGGCGAGCCAGCCGTCGGCGCGGACGAAGGTGTCGTGCGTCGCGAGGTCGGCGGCCATCTCGTCGAGCGAGTGCGGGCCGCCCACGGACCGCAGGAACGTCTGCACGACGAGGCGGAACCACACCCAGTTGATCCGCGGGTACGTGTCGTCCCCCACGGCGGCCGCGAGGTAGTCGACGACGCGCTCCTGCACCTGCGGGTCGAGCCGGTCCCACAACCACGGGCGCGTGAGGTCGAGGACGAGCGCGAGCGACGCCGCCTCGACCTTCGCCTGGGCGTGCTCCTCGAGCCGCACCCAGCGGTCGGGGCTCGACGGGTCGGTGCCCGCTGCGATGCCGGCGGCGAACCACTCGGCGAGGTTGGCGGGGTCGTGGCCGCGCTCCCCCGCGAGCCGGAAGCCCGCGAGGAGGAACGTCCGTGCGAAGCCCTCGAGACCGTCGACCGCCGCGCCGTAGCCGCCTGGGCCGCCCGGGAGCAGCACCTGGGCGTGCCCGGGCGACGCGAAGGGACGGACCGCGGCGAGCATGTCGTCGGCGAGCGACGCCCAGCGGTCACGGCTCCAGCCGGTGATCGGCGCGCGGTCGGGGCTCATGCGCTCACCGTGAGCTCGTCGCGCGTGACGGGGGTCGTCAGCGGGCGGCCGTCGAGCAGGCGCTCCAGCTCGTCGAGGGCGTGGTTGCTCATGCGGCGCGTCTCGGAGCCGAGGGAGCCGGCGATGTGCGGGGTGATCATGACGTTCGGCAGCTCGTAGAGCCGCGAGCCCTGGGGCAGGGGCTCGGGCTCGGTGACGTCGAGGATCGCGTCGATCCTCCCTGCGGCGCACTCGACGAGCAGGGCGTCATGGTCGACGAGAGCGCCCCGGGCGGTGTTGACGAGGGTCGCTCCGGCGGGCAGGAGCGCGAGCTCGCGGGCCCCGATCATGTGGTGCGTCTCGGCGAGCGCCGGGGCGTGGAGGGAGAGGATCTCGCTGCGGCGCAGGACCTCGTCGAGCGGGACGAGCGTTCCGCCGGCGGCGGTGACCGCGGCAGGGTCGGCGTACGGGTCGCTCACGAGCACGTCGGCCGTGTCGAGCATCCGCAGGAGCTCGACGACACGTCGGCCGATGCGGGAGAAGCCGACGATGCCGATGGTGCGGCCGTGGTTGGAGAGGGTGCCGCGGCTCGCGGCCTGCGACCACCCGTCGCGGTCGAGGCGTGCGGTGGCGGCGAGGAACGGCGCCTTCTTGCCGGCCATGATGATCGCGGCGAGCGTGTACTCCGCGACGGGGACCGCATTCTCTTCCGCGGCGCTGCTCACGACGAGGTCTCGTCGCCACGCCTCGGGGCCGACGAGGCCCCGGACGCTGCCGGCGCAGTGGAGGACGGCGCGCAGCCGTGGGGCCGCGGCGAGCCGTGTCGCGTCGAGCGCGGGGGCGCCCCAGGAGGTGAGGAGCACCTCGACGTCGGCGAGCCGTGCGTGCGCCTCGGGGGTGTCGAGCTCGTGGAGGACGACGGGATCCCCGAGATCGACGAGGGCCTTGAGCCTCGTGAGCTGTTCGGCCTGGAACTGGAGCGCGAACGTCGCCGGGTCCATGACGAGGAGGGCGTGCGGCCGATCGGTGGTGCGTCCTCGTGCGATCACGCGCACCCCTTCGTCGTCGAAGCCGTTCCGACCGTCCTTGGCCTGAATCGATCGCCTCACGATCATCTCTGATCGTTTACCGGCAATGCGCTCATACAACCGATGAAAGTCGATCATGTCAAGACCCGATTGATTCCTGATACGATCACAAACGATCATGACGGTCGGGGACGACCGTCGCTGCCGACGGATCTCGATGAGGAGACATGTCCCAGACCCCACCGCCCTTCCGTGGCCCCCTCGCTGCAGCCTGGGACGACGCCGCCGGCGCCCTGGCGCTGCGCGACTCGCTCGTCGACCCGACCCGCGCGCTGCCCGCGCCGACCGCGAGCGCCCGGGCGTCCTGGGACCTCGACAGCCCGGAGGCCGACACGACCACGCTCGCCGCGATACTTGCCCGCGCCGACGCCGAGGCAGGCACCCCGTGGCCCCACCCGACGGCCCGGCAGTACGCGCGCTACTTCCGCGACGGCGACCGCGAGGAGTACCAGGGAGCGGTCTTCGCCCGTCAGCACCGGGTCACGCGGGCCGTCGTCGCCGCCGCGGTCACGCTCTCGCCCGAGCGGCTCGACGAGGCTGCAGACGGGATCGTCGCGCTCTGCGAGCAGAGCACCTGGTGCTGGCCCGCGCACGACGACACGTTCGCCGCCCACGGCGCGGTCGTACCCACCGTCACCGATCCGTACCTCGACCTCGGCGCGGGCGAGGTCGCCGGCCAGCTCGCGTGGGCCGACCACCTCCTCGGCGATCTCCTCGACGCCCGCCTCCCTGGCGTCCGGGCCCGCATCCGCCACGAGGTGCACACCCGGGTCCTCGCCCCCTTCGTCCGCCGCCGCGACTGGCACTGGCTCGGGCTCGACGGCGACGCCCACAACTGGAACCCGTGGATCCACGGCAACGTGCTCGCTGCGGCGCTGCGTCTCGTCGACGACCCGGTCGCGCGCAGCGAGATCGTCTCCCTCGCGATCGAGGGGATCGACCGCTACGTCGCCGTCCTGCCGGAGGACGGCGCGGTCGACGAGGGCTACTCCTACTGGTGGAACGGGGCGTGCCGCACGCTCGAGGCGCTCGAGCTGCTCGAGCACGCGACCGGAGGCGCGCTCGACGCCTCCGGCGTCCCCGCCCTGCGGGAGACGGTCGCGTTCCCGCACCGCATGCACCTCGGCGGCGACTGGTACCTCAACGTGGCCGACGGTCAGGCGCGGCCGCCGCGGGACCAGCCGTGGCACGCCCTGCACCGCTGGGCCCTGCGGGCCGGGGACGACGACGCCCGCCGCCACGCAGCCTCCTACCGCGAGCCCGGGGCCCCCGTCGCGAACGAGGCGGACGGCCTCGGTCGGCTCGTGCGCGCGCTCACCGACCCGGTGTGGCTCGACGCGCGACCCGAGCAGCCACCGCTCGTCCGCGACGTCTGGTTGCCCTCGACCCAGGTGCTCCTCGCCCGCGCGACCGCAGGCACACCCCGCGGCCTGACGCTCGCCGCGAAGGGCGGGCACAACGGCGAGAACCACAACCACGACGACGTCGGCAGCGTCGTCGTCGCCGTCGGCGGCGTCCCCGTCCTCGTCGACGCCGGACGACCCACGTACACCGCGCAGACCTTCGGCCCCGACCGCTACGCCCTGTGGCCCATGCAGAGCGCCTGGCACTCCGTCCCCGAGATCCGTGGGACAGGCCAGTCCGAGGGGGAGTCCTTCGCGGCCCGGGACGTCGTCACCTCGGCCGACGACGCTCGGACCCGCATGACGATGGACCTCGCAGCGGCGTACCCGCGCGACGACGTCCGGCGCTGGACGCGCACCGCGACCCTCGACCGGGGCACCGAGACCGTCGAGATCGAGGACGACTGGGACCTCACGGCGGACCCGACGTCCGACCCGGCGGGCCCGCAGGTCTCGAGCACCCAGCCGTCGAGCCCGCAGCCGTTGCGGCTGCGCTACCTCCTCGCGGGCGACGTGCGGGTGCACTCCCCGGGAGTGGTCGAGATCCGGCCGACCGACGGCGGGGACGCTACGCTCCTGACGTGGAGCCCGGCCACCGCGCGCCCGACGCTCGAGGTACGCCCGCTGGACGACCCGATGCTCGCCGACGTGTGGGGTGCACGGCTCACCCGGCTGACGCTCGAGATCGACGACACCGGCCAGGCGACGACAGGGACGATGCTCGTGCAGATCCAGGTGCGACGGTGAGGGGGGTGCGGTCATGCCGGAGGGGACGACAGTGACGCCCGGCGCTCGCGGCGCCCTGCCCGTGACCCGCCGCGCACAGGTGCTCGACGCCCTCCAGGAGCACGGCACCGTCCGGGTCTCCGAGCTCGTCGACGCCCTGGGCGTCACGGCCGTGACCGTCCGTCGGGACATCGCGCAGCTGGCTGAGGAGGGGCTCGTCCGGCGCGTCCACGGCGGCGCGACGCTCGTCGAGCCGCTCACGACGACCCCGGCCGGCTCGGCCGGCTCGGGCGGCTCGGGCACCACCGACGACGACCTCGACCTGCCCTTCCCGGTCGAGGAGACGCCGATCGAGACCGTCGTCCCCAGCACCAGCGCGGGTGCTTCCCGGCCCACGCACTCGATCGGGATGCTCGTCCCGTCGCTCGACTACTACTGGCCGGGAGTCGTCCGAGGTGCCGAGCAGGAGGCTCGCGACCGCGGGATGCGGATCGTCCTGCGCGGGTCGTCGTACGAGAGCGTCGACGACCGTCCCCAGCTCGAGCGGCTCCTCGAGACGAGCGGGGTCGACGGCTTCCTCGTCGCTCCGAACATGAGCTCGCCACGCTCGGCGGAGCTCGTCGCGTGGCTCGCGTCGATCGAGCAGCCCGTGGTCCTCGTCGAGCGCACCGCGACCGTCGCGCCGTACCACGAGGCCATGGAGTCGGTGGTCACGGACCACGCCCTCGGTGCGGCTGTCGCCGTCCGGCACCTGGCCGACCTCGGCCACCGGCGCATCGGCCTCGTGCTGAGCACGCAGAGCCCCACCGCGAAGCACCTGCGGGCGGGCTACCTCCAGGCCACGTCCGCAGACGGCCTGACGACCGAAGGTGTCGTCGACGAGGCGTACGAGTCGGACGAGTGGGACAGCCGCATCGACGCGATCCTCGACGACTGCCTGTCCTCGGGGACGACCGCCCTGCTCATCCACTCCGACCCGGAGGCCATGGCCCTCGTCCAGCGCTGTGAAGAGCGCGGCCTGTCGGTCCCGGGCGACCTCTCGGTCGTCGCGTACGACGACGAGATCGCCGGCCTCTTCTCCCCGGCGCTCACCGCGGTGCGCCCACCCCGCACGTCCGTGGGGCGCGCCGCGATCTCCCTCCTGGCCGACCGGCTGCGCGACCCGGGCCGACCGACGCACCGCGTCGTCATCAGCCCGAGCCTGCGCCTCCGGGAGTCCTCGGGGCCGCCGACTAGAACCGCGTGATGCCGTAGACCTGGCGGTCCTGCATGAAGAGCGACCGCAACCGCAGGAGGGCGCGGTCCGTGCGCTCCTGGAGGAGTCCGGCGGCGCCGAGCGTCACCGGGTCGGTGCCACCGAGGTAGAGGGATCCGAGCACCGCGACGTCGAGCTCGATGTCGGCGTGCGCGTCGTCGGGCTCGCGCGTGACCGTCGCCGATCCGGCGCGCGTCTCGACACGGAACACCCCGTCAGCGAGGTGGAGGCTGTCCGTGACCCGCAGGGTGAGCGTGTCCTCGACCGAGTACGGCCGGGCTTCGAGAGCCGCGACCGGGTCGAGGATGCGGAGCCACACGAGGTCGGCCTCCTCCGTGATCCTCCGCAGCCGGCTGTCCGCGAGCGCGTGGTGCAGGGGGTCGTCGAGCGGAGCCGTCCGCCAGGTGATCTCGCTCGCGAGGTCGATCGACAGGAGCAGCTCCCAGAGGCCGAGGTACGCGTCGGGCGTCACGGCGACGAGGTCGACGATCTTCAGCGAGTAGATGTCGCCACGCTCCTCGACGAGGTAGGTGACGTAGCCGTCGATCTCGCCGTCGGGGCTGGTGTGGATCGCGGCCCGCACCCCGAGGTTGGGCTGCATGTCCTCCGAGGCGCCGGTGAGCAGGCGGGTCCACTCCCCGGAGTGGCGGTCGATGGATCCGGGGGTCGAGGTGTGGAAACGCTCGAACACCCGCCGCGCGACGGGCTCGAGCTGCGCCGGGTCGGCGAGCTCGACGCTGCCTGCCGGAGTGCTCAGGAGGTGGACGGGCCGCTCGGACTGGACCCGGACGCCGCGCACGTGGGTCGCTGCCCCGAAGCCGAAGCGCCGGTAGATGGTCGCCTCCGAGGCGGTGAGCGCGGCGATCGACAAGCCGGACTCGGCTGCCCGGGAGAGGTTGTCGACCATCATGGCGCGGAGGATGCCGCGGCGGCGGTGGCTCGGGCGGACCGTGACGTCGGAGATGAGGTGGGCGTCGACGAGCACTCCTGCGCCGACGTCGAGCGACGCGGTGAAGGAGGTGAACGTGCCGACGGGGTAGGTCTCGCCCAGCGCGCTCTGCGGCACGTCGGCGCTCGTGCGGCCCGCGGCAGGGTCGGAGGTGGCACGCAGGTAGACGCCCGTCAGCTCCCTGCCGTCGGCGATGATGTGGCGTGTCGCGTCCGCTTCCCGTCCCGGGTCCTGGAAGCGTTTCTCGTGGAAGGCGACCTGCACCGAGGCCAACCAGCCTGATGTCGCCTCATCAGCCCGGTCTCCGTCGAGAGCGGGGGCGAAGTGGCGGATCTCGTAGCTGTCGTCGAGGGTGCTCATCGGTCCAGACTACGAGGGGATGCCGGTCCCCCGCTGCCCCAGAGGCGGTCGCGCCGCTGGCAGGGGACCGGCGCAGCGCTCACGGCGTCAGGACGACCTTGCCCCGGACACCGCTCGACTCCGAGCGGGCGTGCGCGCGAGCGACGTCCTCGAAGGGGTGGACGGCGGTGACGCGCGGGCGGATCACACCGGCGTCCGTGAGCTCGACGAGCCGCTCGAGGTCCGTCACCTCCGCTGCGACGGAGACGTAGGCGACCGTGATCCCGCGCACGGGTTGCGGGACGGTGCCCGGGATCACCTCGACGAAGGTGCCGGCGTCGGACAGGACCTCGAGGACCGGCGCACCGAGGTGTGCCGCGTCGATGACGGAGCCGACCCCGCCGGGGAACAGCCGGGCGACCTCGTCGAGGGTCTCCACGAAGTGCTTCGCGCCCCACGCGAGGACGGCGTCGCGGTCGCCGGCGCGCGCGAGCGCGACGACCTCGCGTCCGTCGTGCGCCGCGACCTGGACGGCGACCGACCCGACGGCGCCGGCCGCGCCGGTGACGAGGAGCGCTCCGCGCGGTCCGTCGGCCGCCGCGAGCGCCTGCAGCGCTGTCGACCCGGCGAGCGGCAGTGTCGCGGCGGCGGTCGCGTCCACCGTGGTGGGGGCGACGGCGACCGCACCGGCATCGAGGACGACGAGCTCGGCCTGGGCACCGGCGGTCGCGGCCATGTTGAGGGTCAGCCCGATGACCTGGTCACCGACCTCGAGGCGTCCGTCGGTGCCGGTCGCGACGTCGACGACCGTCCCGGCCAGGTCCCACCCGAGGGCGTAGGTCTCCTGCGGCGCCTGGAGCCCGACGCTCGCGAGGTACCCGGTGCGTGTGGCGACGTCGACGGGGTTGACGGCGGCGGCGGTGACACGGACGGCGACCTGTCCGGGTCCGGCGACGGGCTCGGGCACGTCGGCGACGTGTGCGGCCTCGGGTCCGCCGAAGGTGGTGACGACGACTGCGCGCATGATGGTCTCCTCTGCGTGGTGGCCCCACGGTCGCGGGGGCCTGTGCAGAGCACGCTAGGCGGCTGTACTCTCTCCGGGTAAGTAGGCACCTGAGAGTGCGTAACTCTCCCGAAGGTGCTCCAGGAGTCTCATCGCGCCCAGGACAGGGGTCTCGTCGTGACGAAGACGGCAGAGCAGCGGCGCCTCGACGCCCAGCAGGAGTACAACGCGTTCCTCGCCGACTGCCCCACCCGTGACCTCCTCATGACGATCAGCGAGAAGTGGTACGGACTCGTCCTCAACGCGATCGCCGACGGGGCGTCCCGGTTCAGCGAGATCGGCCGGACGGTGGCGGGTGTGAGCCAGAAGATGCTCACGCAGACGCTGCGGCGCATGGAGCGCGACGGGATCGTCGTCCGGACAGTGACGCCGAGCGTCCCGGTCCGCGTGGACTACACGCTCACCCCTCTCGGCGAGAGCCTGCGCCCGGTCATGGCCGCGATCAAGGCCTGGTCCGAGTCGAACATCGAGGACGTCCGCGCCGCCCGCACCCACTACGACGACCGCCCGGCCGCCTGACGCCGCTCCCCACCCGGCCGCCGCCGAGCTCGGCACTCCGAGTCCGGTTCGGCATTCCGTGGTGCCGATCTGAACCAGAAGGGCCGAGCTCGACGCCAGCGGGGCGGCGGCCAGACGGGCCAGGCTGTGCTGGGCCCGTCCTCAGACCAGGTCTCGGACCGCCGCGTACTGGGACCGGATGACCGGTTCGGCCGCTGCGTCGAACACCTTCGTGCCTGCCGGCGGTCCCCAGTCGGGGGCGTCGGCCGCTCCGGAGAGCGCCCAGGCCGCTTGTCGGGCAGCGCCGTCGGCGACGTACTCCCCGGGTTGCGGGACCTCGACCGGAAGGCCGAAGACCTGCGGGGCGATCTGGCGCACGGCCTCGGAGCGCGCTCCGCCGCCGATGAGCAGCAGCCGCCGGACCTCGACCCCTTGGGCTCGCAGGGCGTCGAGCCCGTCGGCCAGGCCGCAGAGCATGCCCTCGACCGCGGCGCGCGCGAGGTGCGCCGGGGTCGTCGTGGCGAGGCGGAGCCCGTGGAGGGTCCCGGTCGCGTCGGGCCGGTTGGGTGTGCGCTCGCCCTCGAGGTAGGGGACGAGCACGAGACCGTCGGCCCCGGCCGGGGCCGAGAGCGCGAGCTCGGACAGCCCGGCGTGGTCGACGCCGAGCATCCGGGCCGCACCGTCGAGCACGCGGCTGGCGTTGAGGGTGCACGCGAGCGGCAGGAACTGTCCGGTCGCGTCGGAGAACCCCGTGACCATGCCGGAGCCGTCAGCGGTCGGAGCGGCGGCGATCGCCGACACGACACCGGACGTCCCGATGGACACCGCAACGTCCCCGGGCACCATGCCGAGCCCGAGCGCAGCGCCGGCGTTGTCGCCTGCACCGGCGCCGAGCACGAAGCCGTCGTCCATCCGCACGCTCTCCCCCGGCCCGAGGACCCGCGGCAGCACGACCCGATCCGACGCGCCCTCCCCGAGGGCGAGATCGAGCAGGTCGAGCCGGTACTCGCCGGTCGCACCGGAGAAGTAGCCGGTGCCTGACGCGTCGGACCGGTCGGTCGTCAGCGCCGAGAGGTCCCTCGCTGCACCCGGCGTGCCGCCGGCGCCCGAGATCTGCCAGGTGAGCCAGTCGTGCGGCAGGCACACGGCGGCGATCCGGGCGGCGTTCTCCGGCTCGTTCTGGGCGAGCCAGCGCAGCTTGGTCACCGTGAGCGACGCGACGGGCACGGAGCCGATCGCGTCGGCCCACGCCTGGGGTCCGCCGAGCTCGGCCGTGAGGTCGAGCGCGGCCTGGGACGAGCGGGTGTCGTTCCACAGGAGCGCAGGACGGATGACCTCGCCCTGCGCGTCGAGGACGACCATGCCGTGCTGCTGCCCGCCGACGGACAGCGCCGAGACGTCGTCGAGGCCACCGGCGGCCGCGACGGCGGCACCGAAGGCGTCCCACCATGCGGCGGGGTCCACCTCGGTGCCGTCGGGGTGGGACGCGGAGCCGAAGCGCACGAGCGCCCCGGTCTCCGCGTCGCGGACGACCACTTTGCACGACTGGGTCGAGGAGTCGACGCCCGCCACCAGGGTCCGTGCGGACCCGGTGGCGGTCGTCGAGGTGGCTGCTGTCATCAGCCGATCAGGTGGCGCAGGGCCAGCTGGTTGAGGCGGACGAAGCCGAAGTCGCGCTGTGCGGCGGCCTCGGGGTCGAAGTCCTCGAACGCGGACCGGTCGGCGAGGAGGTCGGCGACGCTCTCGCCCGGGTTGAGCGTCGGGGTCGCGAGCTCGAAGATGCCGGCCGTCTTGAAGGCTTCCTGCACCTCGGGGTCGGCACGGTACGCGTTCGACTTCGCCGCGAGCATCTCGTACATCGCCATGTTGGCCGACGCGGAGTCCCAGACGCCGGCCTCGACCTCGGTGCGCGAGGGCTTGTAGTCGAAGTGGCGCGGGCCCGTGTAACGGGGGCCGTCGGGCGTGCCCGGGAAGCCGTTCTCGACGAGGTCGACCGTGAAGAAGGCCGAGAGCAGGTCGCCGTGACCGAACACGAGGTCCTGGTCGAACTTGATGGAGCGCTGGCCGTTGAGGTCGATGTGGAAGAGCTTGTCCGACCACAGCGCCTGGGCGAGCCCGTGCGTGTAGTTGAGGCCCGCCATCTGCTCGTGGCCGGTCTCGGGGTTGAGGCCGACGATGTCGCCGTGCTCGAGCTCGGCGATGAAGCCGAGCGCGTGGCCGATCGTCGGGAGGAAGATGTCGCCGCGGGGCTCGTTGGGCTTGGGCTCGAGCGCGATGCGCATGTCGTAGCCCTTCTCCTTGATGTAGCCGGCGACGAGGTCGATACCCTCGCGGTAGCGCTCGAGCGCTGCGTGCAGGTCCTTGGCGCCGTCGTACTCGGAGCCCTCGCGGCCGCCCCACATGACGAAGGTCTTGGCGCCGAGCTCGGCGGTGAGGTCGATGTTGCGGAGCACCTTACGCAGCGCGAAGCGGCGCACGGAGCGGTCGTTCGACGTGAAGCCGCCGTCCTTGAAGACGGGGTGGCTGAAGAGGTTGGTCGTGACCATCTCGATGGTCATGTTGCTCTCGTCGGCGGCGGTCTTCAGCTCGCCGAGGATGTGGTCGCGCGTGGCGTCGTCCGAGCCGAAGGGGACGACGTCGTCGTCGTGGAACGTGAAGCCCCAGGCGCCGAGCTCGGCGAGCTTGCGCACGGCGCGGGCCGGGTCGAGGTGGGGGCGCGTCGCGGACCCGAACTGGTCCTGCGCGTTCCACCCGACGGTCCAGAGGCCGAAGGAGTAGTTGATTCCGGAGGTGGTGGACACGTGTTCTCCTCGTTGAGACGGTCGTCGGCGCAGCGCGCCATCGATTAGTTGTATGGATGAACTTAACCCCGGGAGCGGCTAAGGTCAACAGCATGGTCACCATCCCGGCAGTCGGGCAGCACTCGCTGCGCGAGCAGAACCTCGCGGTCGTCGCGCGGGAGATCTTCGCCGCCCACACCCCACCCTCGCGCGCCGAGGTCGCCGCCGCGACCGGGCTCACCCGCGCCACCGTGTCCGCCCTGGTCGACCGCCTCATCGAGTCCCAGATCGTCACCGAGCTCTCCCCCACCGTGTCCCGCCGCGCCGGCCGCCCGGCCGTCCCGCTCGTCCCCGCCGCCCGCACGATCGTCGGGATCGGGCTCGAGGTCAACGTCGACTACCTCGCCGGGACCGTCCTCGACCTCACGGGCAGCACCCTCGCCTCCATCACCGCCCACGGCGACTTCCACGCGAGCGACCCGGCCCGCACGCTGCAGCTCCTCGGCGACCTCACGGCAGACCTGCTCGCGCAGGTCCGCCGCGAGGGCCCCACCCCGCGCGTCGCGGGCGTCCGCCTCGCCCTCCCCGGGCTCGTCGAGAGCCGGACCTCGACGCTGCGCATCGCCCCCAACCTCGGCTGGGCCGACCTCTCGCCCGTGGACACGAGCGCGATCGCCGCCCACGTCGACGGCGCACCGATCACCCTCGCCAACGAGGCCAACCTCGCCGCGCTCGCCCAGGTCTCGCGCCTGCGCTCCCACGACGACACCCCCGACTCGTTCCTCTACGTCTCCGCCGACGTCGGGATCGGAGCCGCGATCGTCCTCGACCGCGAGCTGTTCCTCGGCGGGCGCGGGTGGAGCGGCGAGCTCGGCCACGTCGTCGTCGACCCGGCCGGCCCCGCCTGCCCGTGCGGCGCGACCGGCTGCCTCGAGCAGTACGCCGGTACCGACGCCCTCCTGCGCGCCGCACGGCTGCCCCGCGGCTCCACCGTGGCCGACCTCCTCGAGGCGGCTCACCGGGACGACGCCGCGGCGACCGCCGCGCTCGACCGCGCGGGGCACGCCCTCGGCGCGGCGCTCGCCGACTTCGTCAACCTCATCGACGTCCCGACCATCGTCCTGGGCGGGGCCTACTCCGCGCTCGCCGACCTCCTCGAGCCCGTCGTCCTCGCCGAGCTCACCACGCGGGTGCTCGCCGCACCGTGGTCGACCTTCGCCGTGCACCGCGCGTCCGTGGGCGTCGGCGCCGCCACGATCGGTGGCGCCCGCCGGAGCCTCCACGAGGTCGTGAGCGACCCGACACCCTGGCTGGCGACGGCTCACCAGCCCGGCTAGGTATCGTTCTCGCATGCTTTCCGACGCGACGCCCCACGGGACGAGATGACCGACCCCCGCGAGGCGTTGCTCTCGCCCGACGTGCCCGTCGACCTCGACAACTGTGCACGTGAGCCCATCCACATCCCCGGTCGCATCCAGCCGCGCGGCTGCCTGCTCGCCGTGCGGGCCACCGACCTCGTCGTCCTGCAGTGCTCGACGAACGTCGCCGACCAGCTCGGACGCCCCGCCGACACCCTGCTCGGCCGGCCGCTCGCTGCGGCGATCGGGACGACCGGGGCCCAGCTCGTCACCCGCCACCTCACGACCGCGCTGCGCCTGCAAGGCCGCAACCCGCTCCTCGTCCAGGTCGAGGTGGACGGCCGGACGGTCGAGATGGACGCGATCATGCACCGCCCACCGGCTGCCGACGGCGGGCCCGACGAGACGATCGTCGTCATCGAGCTCGAGCGGCCCGAGGGTCCTCGGCCGCTCACCTTCGCGAACACGTACGAGGCGGTCCGCGACGCGGTCGTCGACCTCAACACCGCCGGCTCCCTCGACGAGATCTTCGAGCACGCCGCACACCATGTCCGCCGGCTCACGGGCTTCGACCGCGTGATGATCTACCAGTTCGACGAGGACTACAACGGCACCGTCGTCGCCGAGGCGAAGCAGGACGACCTCAACCCGTTCCTCGGGCTCCGCTATCCCGCGAGCGACATCCCGGCCCAGGCCCGCGCCCTCTACGAGCGCAGCTGGATCCGCCTCATCTCGGACGTCGCCTACACACCGGCGGAGATCGTCCCGACCGCCAACCCGGCGACCGGTGCGCCGCTCGACCTCACGCACGCGACCTTGCGCAGCGTCTCACCCGTGCACCTCGAGTACCTCGGCAACATGGGCGTGCGGGCGTCGATGTCGATCTCGCTCATGCGCGACGACCGCCTGTGGGGCCTCATCGCCTGCCACCACTATGCGGGACCGCACGAGCCGTCCTTCGGTGTGCGTGCGGCCGCCGAGTTCCTCGGCTCGACGCTGTCGCTCCGGCTCGTCGCGCAGGTCGAGGAGAACCGCCTCACCGAGTCCCGCCGCGCCTCAGACCTCCTCGCCGACCTCGTCGCCCGGAGCCGTGACGAGCTCCGTCCGCTCGGCGAGGCGCTCACGGACGGCGACTCGCTCCGCTCGCTCACCCACGCCGACGGGGTCGTCGTCTTCACGGAGGACACGCTCACCACGGCGGGCGATGTGCCCGACGGGCTGACCTGCCGCACGATCGTCGACTGGGTGTGCGCGCAGGAGTCAGAGCTGGTCGTCACCGACTCGCTGACGGAGTCGGCTCCCGAGCTGCCGAGGAGCGCCGAGGCCACTGGCCTCCTCGCCGCCCGGCTGCCGGACGGCCAGACGGTGCTGTGGCTGCGGCACGAGACGAGCCGCGACGTGGACTGGGGCGGCGACCCGCACAACAAGGTCCTCTCCCGGACCGAGGGCGGCGACGTGCGGCTGAGCCCGCGCAAGTCCTTCGACCTCTGGCGCGAGGTCGTCCGGGGGCACAGCGAGCCGTGGAGCCCCGACGACATCGCTGCCGCGTCGTCGATCCGGAGCCACCTCGTGGAGGCGCTCTACCTGCGCGCGCGTCGCGACGACCGCGCAGCAGAGGCGATGCACCGTTCGATGCTGCCCTCGTCGCTCCCCGCCCCGCAGGGCTGGAGCCTCGAGGCCCGCTACGAGCCGGCCGACGGCGGGCGGGTCGGAGGCGACTGGTACGACGCGCTCCTGCTGCCGAGCGGAGCGCTCGTCGCGGTCGTCGGCGACGTCGCGGGGCACGGCCACGAGGCAGCGACGGCGATGGGTCAGCTGCGCAACGCCCTGCGTGCGGTGCTCGTCCGCGACGAGGACCCGGCGCGGGCCGTGGCCGAGCTCGACCGGATCGCCCGATGGATCCTCCCCGACCAGTACGCGACCGTGCTCGTGACGCTCGTCGACCTCGCCGCCGGCACGGCGCGCTACGCCTCGGCGGGCCACCCGGCTCCCCTCGTGCTCGCGGCGGACAACACGTCGTCGTGGCCACGGCCGCTGGGCTCCGCTCCGCTGGGCGTGCTCTCCGGCGACGTGCGGTCCGGGTACCTCGACATCCCCGTCGGTGGCGGGATCGCCCTCTTCACCGACGGTCTCGTCGAGCGACGGACCGAGTCGCTCGGTACGGGCGTGGACCGGCTGCAGCGCGCACTGGCAGCGGGACGTGGGGTGGACGGCGCGATGGCGCTGTCGCACGCACCCGGATCCGTCGACGACGCGACGCTGCTGCTGCTCTGCCGGGACGACTGAGCCGGCCGACCTGACCTCAGGTCTCCGGGGCTCAGGCCTCCGGGGCGGCCGGGAGGAGCTGGAACATGTCGGTGAGCCCTGTCACGTCGATGATCCACCGGACCCGCTCAGGGACGTCGGTCAGCGTGGGCACCTCGCCCTCGGGCGTGGCCCGGCGTGCGTCGTAGAGGATGCGCAGACCGCTCGAGTCGATGAAGGTCACCGCGCTCATGTCGACCTCGACCGGGACGGACGACCGACGGTCGACCGGCCAGACCTCCCGGAACTTCTCGTGCACCGAGATGTCGATCTCTCCGGTGAGCACCCAGCGGCTCTCGTTCTCGTCGTCGAGCGCAAAAGCTCCGACCTCAGCGTTGCCCATGGTCTCCTTCACCCGGTCTACCCGGTCTGACGTCCTCGCAGCACGGGCTGCGTGATCAACAGCCAACTATGGCAGACCACCGTGGGTCGTTCCACAGGAACGACCCACCCTCGCGGAGTCACCCGCACCCGCGCTCGTGCCGCACGGCGAGCCCTGCGCGACGATGGCATAGTTCAAGACCTGCCACGCGGACCCGAGCAGCACGACCCGGAGAAGAGGTTCATCGATTGAGCGAGATCAGAGCGGCGCGACCCCCGGAGAACTTCACCGTGAGGCGCACGTGGGTGCTCGACTCGACCGAGGGGCTCGGTCAGCTCAGGGGGTCCTTGTTCGAGGAGCTCACGGGTGACGCGTACGTCAAGAGCTCGGCGCTCGACGCGATCCCCGAGAAGATGGTGCTCGTCGTGAGCGAGCTCGCCACGAACGCGCTGCGCCACGGAAAGCCCCCGACGATCGTCACGCTCATGGAGAACACCGAGGAGCACCTGCTCGACGTCGCGGACCACGACGTGTCCACGGAACCGGCCGTCGCCCAGGGGCGCGAGCTCGGTGCCGGTGGATTCGGGCTGGTCCTCGCGCAGCGCCTCGCCTTCGATGTCGGCTGGTACGTGTCCGACCGCACCAAGCACATCTGGGCCCGGTTCCCGTTCACCGAGGCGACGGCCCCCGCCTGATCTCGGGCGGTTCTCGGGAGCGAACGGACAGATCACCTGCACTTTCTGTCCTCAAAGGTTCACGTACCCGTGGTAGGTGTCGATGAGGAAGGCATGGTCAACCGCCAACCGCTCGAGCTCGCCGACGTGGACCGCGTGGTCTCGTGTCTCCTGCGGACCCATCCCGAGGCCGCGGTCACCGGCATCCGTGCCGACGGCTCGCTCGTCCCCCCGCCGCCCTCGCTCCGCCTCGACCCGCGCCGCGCGCTGGAGACCAGGCGACTGCTGCGCGCCCGTCGGTGGCGCACCGAGACCTCGGCACCCGAGCCGTCGTCCCCGCTCGACCTCGTCGCGCCCCGGCACCGGGACCGGGTCGCCGACGCGTGGGACACCGTCCTGCAGGCGCGGATCGCGGACACCACGCTCCGTCTCGTCGACGGCAGCACCGCAGCCGTGCACCTCGTCGACGCTCGTCCCCGCCACGGCGTGCTCCTCGGCGTCATCGTCGAGGAGGACGTCGACACCGAGCTCGCCCAGATGCTCGCGGACAACGAGCAGCTCCGCACCCGCGAGCAGCTCCTGCACCGGCTGACCGAGACGCTCCCGTCGGGCGTCGTCCAGATCGACCGGGCCGGACGCATCGTCCACAAGAACGACCGCACCGCGCTCCTCGTCGGCAACCCGTCGGCGAGCACCCTCGTGGAGCAGCTCGGCTGGTGCGGGCCCGACGACTCCGCCCTCGTCGCCGCGTCCATCGACGCCGTGCTCGCCCTCGCCCACGACAGCGACATCGAGGTGACGGTCGACGTCCCGGGACGCGCGACCCGGGTGTGCCACGTCGCTCTGCGCTCGCTGACCACCGACGCCGGCCACGTCACGGGGGCGATCTGCTCCATCTCGGACGTCACCCAGGCGACCGTGCTGCGCAACGAGCTCGCCGTGCGCGCCACGGTGGACGCTCTGACCGGGTGCCACAACCGTGCCTCGATCATGGCGACGCTCCATGGCGCCATGGCCGGTGAGGACGCCAGCGAGCAGCGCGGCATCGCCGTGATCTTCGTCGACCTCGACCGCTTCAAGTCCGTCAACGACCGCCTCGGCCACGCCGCCGGCGACCGCGTCCTCGCCGCAGCCGCCGGGCGGCTGCGCTCGGCGAGCCGGTCGCGAGACATCGTCGGCCGCGTGGGCGGAGACGAGTTCCTCGTCGTGTGCCCGGACGTGTGCAGCCCCGCCGGCGCACTGCAGACGGCGCAGCGCATCGCCGACCTCCTCCGCGAGCCCGTCGAGCACCAGGGCGCGACGATCACGACGAGCGCGAGCGTCGGCGTCGCCTGGACCGATCAGCTCGACGGGTCGCCCGACGCGCTCGTCGCCGACGCCGACGCGGCGATGTACCGCTCGAAGCGCGCCGGGACGGGCCAGGCCTTCGCCTGACCGCGACAGCGACAGCGACAGCGACTGCGGCAGCGGCAGCGACGATCCCGAGCAGCGTCGGTTCGCCGGGAGCGTCAGCGCCCGAGGAGCCAGTCCACCTCGGCGAGCAGGAGGGCGCGCCGCGACGGTGAGTCGTAGGAGCGGAGGTCGTGGCCCAGGGCGTCGTAGACGACCCGGAGCCCGTCCGCCTCGTTGACCCACACGACCGGGTGGTCCACCCCGTCGTGGCGCTGGCTGAGCAGCACCTGGGCGTCGTCCGCGACGCGCAGGTAGGAGTAGCGCTCGTCGAACGCCGAGACGCGCTGCCCGTCGAGCACGGTCGCGAGCGTGGCACCGAGGGGGTGCCCGTGCTCGTCGGCCAGGAGCTCGAAGTCCGCGTCCCCGATCTCCGGGTGCATGGACGTGCCGTCGACCCACCGGCCGCCGAGGATCCGCTCCCAGTGCGGGCTGTCCGCGAAGGAGTTGGCCGCCTGGTGCAGGGCGAGGACGGGTCTCCCCGCATCGGCCCACGCGCGGACGGACTCGTGGAAGGGAGCCCAGCGCGCGTCGTCACCGTCGTGCGCGGCATCGGGTCGGCCTGAGGCGGTGTTGACGACGAGCAGGTCGACGTCGGTGAGGTCACGGGCTGCGTCCGGGAAGCAGCCACGCACGACGACGTCCCGCTCCCCCGCCCCTCCGGCGAGGATCGTCGCGACCCGGTGCGAGATCGCCGCCATGTCGTGCCACGGGTCCTCGTACCGTCCGCGACCGGACAGCACGAGGACCCTCTTCACGTCGTGGGACGCCACGACTCAGCGGTTGGTGCCGTCGATGGCGAAGACCTCGATGGCCGCGATCTCGTCCGCCGTCAGCGGCGCGGCGTGCGCGGCCTGGACGTTGTTCTCGAGCTGGGCGACGCTGCTCGCGCCGATGAGCGCGGACGTGACACGCTCGTCGCGCAGCAGCCACGTGAGAGCGAGCTGCGCGAGGCTCTGTCCGCGACCCTTCGCGATCGCGTCGAGGCCGCGCGCCCGCTCGAGGTACGTCTCGCTGAGTGCCGTCTCGGCCTTGAGGAAGTGCCCGACCGCGGCGCGGGAGTCCGCCGGCACGGAGCCGGAGAGGTAGCGGTCCGTGAGCATGCCCTGCGCGAGCGGGGAGAAGACGATCATGCCGACACCGAGGTCGCCCACGGTGTCGAGGAGCGACTGGCCGGTCGCGTCGACGTCGTCGGTCCTGCCCGCGTCGGGGAGCTCGACGTGGCGGTTGAACATCGAGTAGCTCGGCTGGTGGATGACGAGCGGCGTGCCGAGGTCGGCGAGCACCTGCTGCGCCACGCGGGTCTGCGCCGGGGAGTAGTTCGAGACGCCCGCGTAGAGCGCGCGACCGCTCGTGACCGCGGTGTGCAGCGCACCCATGGTCTCCTCGATCGGGACCGAGGGATCGGGGCGGTGGGAGTAGAAGATGTCGACGTAGTCGAGGCCCATGCGCGTCAGCGACTGGTCGAGCGACGCGAGGAGGTACTTGCGGCTGCCGCCGTCGCCGTACGGGCCCGGCCACATGTCGTAGCCGGCCTTGCTCGAGATGACGAGCTCGTCGCGGTAGGGGCGGAAGTCCGCGGCCAGGTGGCGTCCGAAGTTCTCCTCGGCGGAGCCGTAGGGCGGCCCGTAGTTGTTGGCGAGGTCGAAGTGCGTGATGCCGAGGTCGAACGCGCGGCGCAGCACGTCGCGCTGGGTGTCGAACGCGGTCGTGTCGCCGAAGTTGTGCCAGAGGCCCAGCGACAGTGCGGGGAGGTCGAGTCCGCTGCGTCCGCTGCGGCGGTACGGCATCGTCGAGTAACGGTCATCGGCTGCGAGGAAGTGGTTCACGTCTCGATCATTCCACGAGAGCCGTCCGCGGCGACAGCGTTTCTCGAATCGTTTCGAGATCCGCTGAGGTGCCCGTGCTCCACCGAGCGTCGTCCAGTAGCCTCGTCGCATGGATGCGCTGGCGAGGAGCAACGTCCGGGTCGTCGGTACCCCGGACGGGCCTCCGATGGTCCTCGCGCACGGTTTCGGGTGCGACCAGGGGATGTGGCGCTACGTCGTCCCTCAGTTCGAGGCCACCCACCGGATCGTGCTGTTCGACCACGTGGGAGCGGGCGGGTCCGACGCCTCGGCGTTCGACCCCGTGCACCACGCTCGCCTCGAGGGGTACGCCTCTGACGTCGTCGACATCCTCGAGGCCCTCGACCTCGGCCCCGTGACGTTCGTCGGCCACTCGGTGAGCGCCATGATCGGGGTCCTCGCCGCACGCGCGCGTCCGGACCTCGTGGAGACGCTGGTCCTCGTGAGCCCCAGCCCCCGGTACATCGACGACGACGGCTACCGCGGCGGCTTCAGCCAGGACGAGATCGACGAGCTCCTCGAGACGATGGACGACAACTACCTCGGCTGGTCCGCGCACATCGCCCCGGTCATCATGGGCCGCCCCGATCGGCCGGAGCTGGGCGAGGAGCTCGCGGCGAGCTTCTGCCGCATGGATCCGGCGATCGCCCGGCACTTCGCCCGCACCACCTTCCTCTCCGACAACCGCGCCGATCTCGCAGGCGTGACCACGCCGGCGCTCGTCGTCCAGTGCCGCCAGGACGCCATCGCCCCGACCGAGGTCGGCGCCTACGTGCACGAGCGGCTCGAGAACAGCCGGCTCGTCGTGCTCGACACCGTCGGCCACTGTCCCAACCTCAGCGCCCCCGACCAGCTCGTCGCTGCGATCGCGACGTTCCTCGCCGCGTGACGGACACCGCGCCCGCCCCGACCCCGGCCCCGTACGAGCGGTGGGAGCAGAGCCCCAGCGGCCTCGTGAGCCTGCAGCCGGACGGCACGGTCCTCGAGGCGAACGGCACGTTCCTGCGCTGGCTCGGCCGAGACCGGTCCGACGTCGTCGGTCGGGTACGCCTGCCGTCGCTCTTCTCCGTCGGCGGCCGCATCTACTGGGAGACGCACCTGGCGCCCCTCCTGCACGCCGAGGGACGCTTCGACGAGGTGGCGCTCGAGCTCAAGGGCCCCGACGGCCGCCTGCCCGTGCTGATCAGCGCGGTCGTCGTGACGACCGCCACCGGCACCGTCGTCCAGGTCGCGATCTCCAGCGCGCGCGAGCGGTCGAGGTACGAGCGCGAGCTGCTCGCCGCGCGGGCGGCCGCAGACGCCTCGGCCGCCCGCGCCGGGCTGCTCCTGCGCGCGACCGCCGCACTGTCCGGGGCCGCCGACGTGGGGAGCGTCGCCGACGCCCTGCTCCGTGCCGCGACCGAGTCGTTGGGCGCCGCCGCGGCCACCGTGTGGGTCCCCGACGCCGAGCACGGGCTGCGGGCGATCGCCTCGGTCGCCGAGGACCTGGCCACCTCACCGATGCCCGACCTCGACCTCGACCTCTCGGGCAACGTTCCGCAGACGCGTCAGGGTCGCGTCCTCGTCCCGCTCCACGGGATCTCTTCCGTCCAGGGCATGCTCTCGATCGCGCCCCGGACGGACGCCGCCGCGGAACCGGTCGACCTCGACGCGCTCTCGGGCGTCGCCCAGCAGGCGGGCCTCGCGCTCGACCGCGCGACCCTCTACGAGCGGAACGCGAACGTCGCGCACGAGCTCCAGCAGTCCCTGCTGTCCTCCGAGACGCCGCAGGGCGAGCACTTCGTCGTCACCACGACGTACCGGCCCGGCGTCGTCGGGCTCGAGGTCGGCGGCGACTGGTACGACTCGTTCCTGCCGCAGGACGGTGTCCTGTCCGTCGTCGTCGGCGACGTCGTGGGCAAAGGTCTCGGCGCCGCGAGCCGGATGGGCCAGCTGCGCAGCGCCGTGCGGGCCGTCGCCGGTCCCGGCGTGGGGCCGGCCGCCCTGCTGACCCGGCTCGACCACTTCGTCGGCCAGGTCCCGGGTGCGACGTCGACGACGCTCGCCTACGGCGAGATCGACCTCCGGACCGGGTGCCTGCGGTATGCCTGCGCGGGTCACCTGCCTCCCGTGCTCGTCCCCGCCGACGGACCGGCGCGCCTCCTGTGGGAGGGCCGCTCGATGCCGCTCGGCCTGGGACGTCCCGGCCGCCCGCGGACCGACGCCGAGGTCCAGCTGCAGCCCGGGGACCAGGTGCTGCTCTACACCGACGGCCTGGTGGAGCGCCGCGACCGCCCCCTCCCGGACCGCCTCCAGGACCTCGTCACGGCAGCAGGTGACCTGCACAACCGGTCGCCGGGCGACGCGACGGCCACGCTCATGGAGCGGCTCGTCCGCGAGGGCGAGGGGCACGACGACGTGTGCCTGCTCCTGCTCACGTGGCTCGGCTGAACCGAGGGGGCTCGGTCAGCCCGGAGCGAGAAGCTCCCTCGTGACGACTCTCGTCCAGCACTCCTGGACATCGTCGCCGGTCCATCCACGCTCGGCCGTCAGCTCCAGGTAGCCCTCGGGGCTGCAGATCGCGGCATAGACATCCACGGCGCGCCGAGGAGTGAGCCCGCTGCGCAGCGTGCCCGGTGTCCAGGACGAGAACACCCGCAGTCGCGCCGCATCCCCTCGCCGGGGGCCCTCGCGGCGAGTGGCGGCCAGCTCGGGCTCGGTCCTCGCGGCGTCGCGGAGGACCATCAGCAGGTCGCCCGAGTGCTCGAAGAGGCGCCGGTCGAACGCGACGGACGCTGCGACCTGGCGCGAAGGATCGCCGGAGGCTTCCTCGAGCTCGGTGACCACCCTGTGCGGGTCGGCTGAGAGGTCGGCCGCGTCCATGAGGGCCGCAGCCAGACCAACCTTGTTGCCGTACACGGAGTAGACGGTCGGGACGGACACGCCGGCGGCACGCGCGACCTCCCGGACCGTCGTCCCGGACCAGCCGTGCGTCACGAAGGCCGCACGTGCCGCGGCAGCGATTCGGCCGCGAGTCTCGTCGGCCTGGGCTGTCCGGAGCAGCGACGCGTACGGGCGGGGGGACGACTGACCTTCGACCACGTTGACCTCTTCGGTTTACGGAGCATATATTGAATGTATGGTACGCCAAATGAACGGATGGGGCGCACGGCCAGACCGGTCCCGTCCATCCGTCGTCACAACGAAGGGAAGACCATGAGCTCCTCACAGATCCTCGCGTACGAGCTCGGCTCCGGACGCCTCGTCCCCACCACGGCAGCCGTCGTCGGGCTGCTCGGCGTGGTCGCAGGCGTGCTGGCCCAGGCGCGCGCCAGCACGCCTCACCCCCGCGTCCTCGTCCTCGCCCTGTCTCTGGGAACCATCGCCGTTCTCATGGGTGGCCTCCACGCCGCCAACGCTGCGGGCGGCCTCGGCACGGGCAACGGCCTCGCAGGCGGCGTGATCGCCGTCATCCTGGGCATCATCGCAGCGCTGCTGGGCGGGCTCCCCCTGAGGCGCGCTGCGGTGCGCCGCTCGGAGTGAGCGCCGACCGACATGACGCCGCCCTGACCGCTGGAAGCCGACACCCGAACCGTGCACGCCGCTGGCGAAGACGGCTACGTTCGGACCCGAATCCGGCCTCAGGGCAGCCGGGCACCCTCCGGCACGTCGATGTCGCCGTAGACGAGGACGGTCGGTTCGCCGGCGCTGCTGGCGAGGTGGAGGACCTTGGCGTTCTCCTCGACGGCGACGGCGACCTTGAACGCGAGCTTGAGGGACGTGCCGACGGCGAGCAGGCCGTGGTTGGCCCAGACGACGGCATTGACGTCGTCGCCCATGAGCTCGGCGCTGCGCCGGCCGAAGTCGGCGTTGGTGCTGAACTCGAAGGGCATGATCGCGACCGGGCCCTTGGCGTAGAGCACCATGTTGAGGAGCACGGGGTCGATGCGTCGGCCGAGCGCGCCGAGGACGTTGACGAAGCTCGACTCGGTGTGGACCACGGCCTGGGCGTCGGGCCGGCGCGCGTAGTGGGCGAGGTGGACGGGCAGCTCGGTCGAGGGCAAGAGGTCACCCTCGATCACGGTGCCGTCCATCGCGACGACGAGCATGTCCTCCGGTCGCATGACGTCGTACCGGACGTCGGACGGCGTGATGACGATGGCGTCCTCGCCGTCGAGGACACCCGGGAGGCGGACGCTGATGTTGCCCTGGGTGTTGAAGTTCAGGCCCGTGCGCACCGACTCGTGGCAGTAGTAGAGGATCTCCTCGCGCAGCGCGAGGCTCGCCAGGCTGTCGGGGGCCACGGCGTGGTGGGTCGCGTCATGCGTCACGTCGTGCGTCATGGTCGTCATCATGTGTCCTCTCGCGCGTGAATGAATCGTTTCAACACCTTCATCCTGCCGGTCTGCCCCACGCGAGCCCAGGGACGAACGTCCCGCACGGGTGAGCATCTGTGCAGGGAGGCACCCGCACAGGTCTGCGCAGCCCGCGTGGCCGGGAGCACCTACCTCGGGTGATAATGGGGACGGTGTCCGCAGCACTGCGGATCCGCGAGACAATGAACCGTCCACGACACGCTGGGCCGACGCCCTCGGCGCGCCCACGACCGTGGGACGACCCGCGAGCGACCACCGACAGTGCAGGATGTGCAGTGCCCCAGGCAATCCCAGACAGCGAGACCGCCCCCGCGACCGCACCGGCCCCCGGCACCGACCCGTCCGTCGTCCTCGCCGAGGCCTCGCGCCGCCGCTCCTTCGCTGTCATCAGCCACCCCGACGCCGGGAAGTCGACCCTCACCGAGGCCCTCGCGCTGCACGCCAAGGCCATCCGCGAGGCAGGCCGCGCCGACGGCAAGTCGGGCCGGACCACGGTGTCCGACTGGATGGACATGGAACAGGCGCGAGGCATCTCCATCACCTCCGCGTCCCTCCAGTTCACCTACCGCGACACCGTCATCAACCTCGTCGACACCCCCGGCCACGCCGACTTCTCCGAGGACACCTACCGCGTCCTGTCCGCGGTCGACGCCGCCGTCATGCTCGTCGACGCCGCCAAGGGCCTCGAGGTCCAGACGATGAAGCTCTTCGCGGTCTGCAAGCACCGCGGCATCCCCCTCATCACCGTCATCAACAAGTGGGACCGCCCGGGCAAGGACGCCCTCGAGCTCATGGACGAGATCGAGGAGCGCACCGGGCTCGTCCCCACGCCGCTCACCTGGCCCGTCGGCATCGGCGGCGACTTCCGCGGCGTCCTCGACCGCCGCACCGGCGAGTACACGCGCTTCACGCGCACGGCAGGCGGCACGACGATCGCCCCCGAGGAGCACATGGACCCCGAGGCGGCCTCCGCCCGCGAGGGCATCGCCTGGACCACCGCCGTCGAGGAGTCCGAGCTCCTCGAGGCCTCGGGTGCCGACCACGACGCCGAGACCTTCCTCGCCGGTGAGACCACCCCCGTCCTCTTCGGCTCCGCCGTCCAGAACTTCGGTGTCCACGCCCTGCTCGACGTCCTCGTCGACGTCGCCCCCTCCCCGACGCCGCGCCCGACCGTCGCCGGGACACCCCGACCGGTCGAGGCCCCGTTCTCCGCCTTCGTCTTCAAGATGCAGGCCGGCATGGACACCGCCCACCGCGACCGCCTCGCGTTCGCCCGCATCTGCTCCGGCGTCTTCGAGCGCGGGATGGTCGTCACCTCGAGCCGCACCGGGCGCCCGTTCGCCACGAAGTACGCCCAGCAGGTCTTCGGACGCGAGCGATCCATCGTCGACACCGCCTACCCCGGCGACGTCATCGGGCTCGTCAATGCGGCAAACCTCCGTGTGGGAGATACGCTGTACCTCGACAAGCCGGTCGAGTACCCGCCGTTGCCCACGTTTGCACCTGAGCACTTTGCCGTCATGCGAGCCAAGGACGTGTCCCGTTACAAGCAGTTCCAGCGCGGCGTGATGCAGCTCGGCGCCGAGGGCGTCGTGCAGGTGCTGCGCTCGGACCTGCGCGGTGACCAGGCGCCCGTGCTGGCTGCTGTCGGCCCGATGCAGTTCGAGGTCGCGCAGCACCGCATGGGCACGGAGTTCAACTCGCCGGTCACGCTCGACCGCCTGCAGTACGAGATCGCGCTGCGCACCACGGCGGACTGGGTCGAGGCGCTCAACGCACAGCTCGGTGTCGAGGTCCTCCAGCGCGAGGACGGCGAGTACCTGGCGCTCTTCCCGGACCGCTGGCGTGTCACCTCGGTCCGCAACCGCCTCCCCGACGCGGTGCTCGACCCGCTCGTCGCCACCTGACGAGCCCACACCTTTGAAGCACGAAGAACACCCGCGAACCGGTCGCTCCGCAGGACCGGTCAACCCGGCCCCACCAGGGCCCCTGACGACTGAAGGTCACACCTTGCTCAGCTCCACGAAGATGAACCTCTCCGCGCCCCCCGCACTCCCCCGCGGCGGCCTGCGCATCACGCCCCTCGGCGGCCTCGGCGAGATCGGCCGCAACATGACCGTCTACGAGATCGAGGGCAAGCTCCTCATCGTCGACTGCGGCGTGCTCTTCCCCGAGGAGCACCAGCCCGGCGTCGACGTCATCCTCGCCGACTTCACCTCCATCCGGGACCGTCTCAAGGACATCGTCGCGATCGTGCTCACCCACGGTCACGAGGACCACATCGGCGGTGTCCCGTACCTCCTCAAGGAGCGCGCGGACATCCCCGTCATCGGCTCCAAGCTCACGCTCGCGTTCATCACCGCGAAGCTCAAGGAGCACCGCATCCGCCCCCGCACCATCGAGGTGGAGGCCGGCGGCACCTCCAAGCAGGGCCCGTTCGACCTCGAGTTCGTCGCGGTCAACCACTCCATCCCCGACGGCCTGGCCGTCGCGATCCGCACCCGTGCCGGCATCGTCCTCAACACGGGCGACTTCAAGATGGACCAGTTCCCGCTCGACAAGCGGATCACCGACCTCAACCACTTCGCCCGCCTGGGCGCGGAGGGCGTCGACGTCTTCATGACGGACTCGACCAACGCCGAAGTCCCCGGCTTCACGATGTCGGAGGAGGAGCTCGCCCCCGCGATCGAGAAGGTGTTCCGCACCGCACCGAAGCGCGTCATCGTGTCGAGCTTCGCCAGCCACATCCACCGCATCCAGCAGGTCCTCGACTCCGCCCACGAGTCCGGTCGCAAGGTCGCGTTCGTCGGCCGCTCCATGGTCCGCAACATGGGGATCGCCGAGGAGCTCGGCTACCTCAAGATCCCCCGCGGCCTCGTCGTCGACCTCAAGAAGCTCGAGTCGATGCCCGCCGACAAGATCTGCCTCGTGTGCACCGGGTCGCAAGGCGAGCCGATGGCCGCACTCTCCCGCATGTCCAACGGCGAGCACGTCATCAAGGTCGAAGAGGGTGACACCGTCCTCCTCGCGAGCTCGCTCATCCCGGGCAACGAGAACGCCATCTACCGCGTCATCAACTCGCTCACCGACCTCGGCGCCAACATCGTCCACAAGGGCAACGCCAAGGTGCACGTCTCCGGCCACGCCAGCGCCGGCGAGCTCGTCTACTGCTACAACATCGTCAAGCCGAAGAACGTCATCCCGATCCACGGCGAGGCTCGCCACCTGCGCGCCAACGCCGCGCTCGCCGAGAAGACCGGTGTGCCGTCGAACAACGTCATCGTCGCGCAGGACGGCGTCGTCATGGACCTCGTCCGCGGCAAGCTGTCGATCGTCGGCAAGGTACCGGCAGGGTACGTCTACGTCGACGGCCAGACCGTCGGCTCCGCGACCGAGGACACCCTCGCCGAGCGCCGCGCCCTCGGGTCCAAGGGCATCGTCACCGTCCTCGCGCTCGTCGACCTCGACCTCGGCGTCATGGCCGAGAAGCCCGAGTTCATCACGCGCGGGTTCGTCCACGACGGGCACACGTTCGACGCGGCCGTCGTCGAGATCGAGAAGGCGCTCGCCCAGCTGCCCAAGCGCGACGCCGGCGACATCGACAAGATCGAGGGCGTCATCGCCAAGTCGGTCGCCCGCTGGCTCCAGCGCACGTACCGTCGCGAGCCGCTCGTCAACGCGATCGTCGTCGACGCGTAGCGCCTGAGGAACCGCAGCACCTGCACGATCCGCACCACCCGAGGAGCCCGCACGCGACGCGTGCGGGCTCCTCGCGGCTCTCCTCGACTGTGAACCGACGGCACCTCCCGGCGCCCAGGGCGTGAGACCACCCGCCAGGTGTCTTCAGATCGCCGCCGCGCGGTCGATAGAGCCGCCATCACCACCCTGAGAACCACATCACGTGCTGCGGGCGCCACGCACGTGGGTTTTGCGTTCGCCCTCGTCACGCTCGGGGCCTCCCGCGCCCTGACAGACGCAGTGACCAGCGGTGTCGTGTTCCTCGCAGCGAACCTCGTCCCGGTCGCCGCAGTCGCCACCATGCTCGTCGTCCGACGGCCACCGCACCCCGCTCCCTGGTACCTCATCACCGGTGCGCTGCTCTCGTCGACGGTCCACAACATCGTCTGGCTCGTCCAGGTGCCCATCCAGGGCCAGGCGCAGTCCACAGGCCTCCTGTCGACCATGACGCTCCTGCTCGCCTACGTGGGCCTGCTCGTCGCTGCAGTCCTCGTCGTCATACCCGTCGCACGCGGGGACGGCGGTGCCGTCGTCGACTCCTCGATCGTCTCCGTGAGCGTCGCAGGTCTCCTCTGGTCGCTCGTCCTCGCCCCCGCGCTCGACGCCCAGGGCGCCGGAGCCGGGACACGCGCCCTGTCGCTCGTCATCGTGCTGCTCGTGTGCGGCACGACCGGTGCGGTCGCCCGCGCCGCGATCACCGCCCGCGAGGCGCGTCCCACGCTCGGCTACCTGCTGCTCGCGGCGGTCGCGATGCTCGTCGCCACAGTCGTCTCGGCCACGACCGAGACCACCCCAGGCGTCCCCGACGGCGGCCTGAAGGACTTCGTCTGGATCATCGCCTACCTCGCCCTCGGAGCCGCCGCAGCGCACCCGTCGCGAGCTGCGCTCCGCACCCCAGGGCGCCCGCTCGCACAGACCCTCACCCTTCCCCACCTGCTCGTCCTCGGTGTCGCGGTCTGCTCCAACCTCCTGCTCGCCGGCGTCCTCGAGCTCACCGGGACAGGATCGGACCCCGCCCTCCTCATCGTCGGCTCGCTCGTCGTCGTCCCGCTCTTCCTCGTCCGGGTGTGGCAGATCGCCGGCCTCTTCGAGAAGGCCCAGGACGACCTCGTCCGCCAGGCGCGCCACGACGACCTCACCGGTCTGCCGAACCGCCGTGCCGCCACCGCCCACCTGGAGGAGACCGTGCGCGGGGTCGACGACGGCACCCTGGCCGGCGCACGGGTGTGCTTCCTCGACCTCGACGACTTCAAGCTCGTCAACGACGAGCACGGTCACGGCACGGGAGACCAGGTCCTCGTCCAGGTGGCAGAGCGCCTGGCCGGCGCGGTCAGGCACGAAGACTTCGTGGCGCGGCTCGGCGGTGACGAGTTCGTCGTCGTGCTCCCGTGCGACGGTGACGACCTCGAGACGCTGACGGTCGACCGGGTGCGCGACGCCGTCTCCGCGCCGATGGACATCAGTGGGGCGACGATCGTCGTCGACGTGAGCATCGGCTCCGTAGCGGTCACGCGCGGCGAAGGTGTCACCGTCGAACGGCTCCTGTCCTTCGCCGACGCGCGCATGTACCTCGACAAGCGCCGCGAGCGCGTCACCAGCCCGCGCAGTGCGCCGGTCGGCACCGTCAGTCCGGTGAGCCTGGTGCGGTCGTCGAGCGGACCCGACGAACCCGACGGTCCTCGACACTCGTGACGGTGAGGCGATGCCCGTCCGTGTCGACCGCGTCGCCGACCACCGCGAGGCGTCCGAGCCGCGCGACGACGTAGCCGGCCACCGTCTCGTACGGTCCGTCGGCGAGCTCGATCCCGCTCGCTGCGGCGAAGGCCTCGATCGTCAGGCCGCCGTCGAAGTCCCCCTCGGCGAAGGGCTCGGGTGCCGGGTCGTGCTCGTCGCGGATGTCTCCGACGAGCTCCTCGACCAGGTCCTCGAGCGTGACGATCCCGTCCGTCCCGCCGTACTCGTCGACGACGACCGCGAGGTGGACTCCGACCCGGCGCATGAGCGCGAGCGACGGCAGGAGCCTGTTCGTCCCGGGGAGCTCGAGGACCTCCCGTGCCACGTCCCGCACGGTCAGGCCCTCCTCGAGCGGGCTGTCGTCCAGCCGGTCGAGCAGGTCTCGAACATGGATGAAGCCGACGACGTCGTCGAAGTCGACACCGATGACCGGGTACCGGGAGTACGGCAGGGAGTGGGCGATCGCAGCGGCCTGCGCCAGGGGCAGGTGGGCTGCGAGGAACTCGACCTCGGCGCGTGGTCGCATCGTCTCGGCGACGGACCGGTCGGCCGCCGCGAGCACCCCTGCGAGCATCTCCCGCTGGTCGTCCGGGAACCCTTCGTGGGCTGCGACGAGCCTGCGCAGCTCCTCGGACGTCATCGGTTCACCACGGGTGGCCGGGTTGCCCCCGACCATGCGGATGACGAGGTCGGTCGAGACGGACAGCAGCCAGATGACGGGCCGCATCGCGCTCGCGAACCGGTCGAGCGGTGGCGCGACCACGAGCGCGACCCGCTCCGGTCGCTGCAGGGCGAGGCGCTTGGGCACGAGCTCGCCGAGCACCAGGGAGAGGTAGGAGATGACGACAGTCAGCAGGACGAGTGCGACGGTCGGGGCGAGAGCGGGTGCGAGACCGGCACGCTCGAGCGCAGGGACGAAGTCCGGGGCGAGCGTCGAGGCTCCGTAGGCCGCCGAGAAGAAACCGGCGAACGTGACACCGATCTGGACCGCGGCGAGGAACCGGTTGGGGTTCCTCGCCACGGCTGCGACGCGCGCACCTCGCGGGCTGCGCTCCTCGAGCCGTGCCACCTGCGAGTCCCGGAGAGCGACGAGCGCGAGCTCGGTCCCGGCGAAGACTCCTCCGATGAGGACGAACACCACGACCAGCGCCACGTTGAGCCCGGTTCCCGCGTCCATCTGCCGTGAGCCTCCTCACGACAACGCTACAACACGACCGTCACCCCAGGGTGTCGAGGAGCTCGGCGCGCGCGAGGCGCCGGACCGCCTGCTCGCGCGGGTCGGGTACGGGCACGGCCGCGAGGAGCGCACGGGTGTACTCCTGCTGCGGGTTCCGCAGCACGTCCGAGGTCGCACCGACCTCGACGAGCCGGCCGTTGCTCATCACCGCGACGTCGTGCGCGACGATGTCGACGACCGCGAGGTCGTGGCTGATGAACAGGCACGCGAAGCCCATCTCCGCCTGGAGCGTGCGGAAGAGGGCGAGCACCGTCGCCTGGACGCTGACGTCGAGGGCGCTCGTCGGCTCGTCGGCCACGAGGAGGTCCGGGCTCAGGACGAGCGCTCGTGCGAGGCTCACGCGCTGCCGCTGGCCGCCGGAGAGCTCGTGGGGGTACCGGGCGGCGAAGGCCGCCGGCAGCTCGACGGCCTCGAGCAGCTCGCGGACCCGCGCGCGGCGCGAGGCGTGGTCGCCCTCGTCGTGGACCACGAGCGGCTCGGAGATGCAGGCACCGACGCTCGCCCGCGGGTTGAGCGAGGCGGCCGGGTCCTGGAAGACGAAGCCGAAGCGACGGCGCAGGTCCCGCAGCGACCTCGCGGACGCCCGTGCGAGGTCGTCGCCGAACACCTTGACGGACCCGCCCGAGGCCGGCACGAGGCCCACCGCGCACCGGCCGACCGTCGTCTTGCCCGAGCCGGACTCCCCCACGAGACCGAGGACGGCGCCCGGTGCGATGGAGAAGGAGACGTCGTCGACGGCCCGGACGCTCGGGCTCCCGAGCCGACCGGGGAAGTCGACGACGAGGTTCTCCACCGCGAGCGCGGAGACCCCCCGCGTGCTCTTGCCCGGTTCCACGGTGCTGCCGGGGTCGGCCGTGGTGGGCACACCCCGCAGGTCGGGCTCGACGACGACCGCGCGCGGCGCGGCCCCCGGGAGCTCGGTGTGGGTCGCCTTGCCGAGGTGCGGCACGGCGGCGAGGAGCCGCTGCGTGTACGGGTGCTGCGGTGCCTCGAAGAGGTCGTGGACGCTCGCCTGCTCGACGACCTCGCCCTTGTACATGACGACGACGCGGTCCGCGAGGTCCGCCACGACTCCCATGTTGTGGGTGATGAGCACGATCGCGGTGCCGAGACGGTCCCGGAGGTCTCGCAGGAGGTCGAGGATCTGGGCCTGGACGGTGACGTCGAGGGCGGTCGTCGGTTCGTCGGCGATGATCACCTCGGGGTCGCACGCGATCGCGATGGCGATCATGACGCGCTGCTTCTGCCCGCCGGACATCTGGTGCGGGTAGGACTTCACGCGACGCGCCGGGTCCGGGATCCCGACGAGCTCGAGCAGCTCGACGGCCCGCGCCGTGGCGGCGCGCCGACTCATCCGGGAGTGCGCGCGCAGAGCCTCGCAGATCTGCCAGCCGACGGTCCGCACGGGGTCGAGCGACGTCGACGGCTCCTGGAAGATCATCGCGATGCGCCGGCCACGAACCTTGCGCATCGACTCCCCACGGAGCGTGGTGAGCTCGGCACCGTCGAGCGTGGCTGAGCCGGTGACCGTGGCGTAGCCCGGGAGCAGCCCGAGGAGGGCGCGCGAGCTGACGGACTTGCCGGATCCGGACTCCCCGACGACGGCGACGATCTCGCCGGGCCCGACGTCGAAGCTCGCCTCCCGGACGGCCTGGACGGCGCCCGCGTCGGCAGCGAACGCGACGCTCAGCCGGTCGAGCCGGAGGATGGGCTCTGCAGTCATGAGAGGTCCTTCTCTGGGAGGGCGACCTCGGCCTCGTCGGCCGTCGTCGCGCCGCTGCCGCGGGTGCGCAGGAGCGGGTTGAGCACGTCGTTGAGGCTCTCGCCCACGAGCGTGACACCGGTGACGACGAGGACGATCGCGAGGCCAGGGAAGGTCCCGGTCCACCAGATGTCGTTCGTCGCGTCGGACAGCGCCTTGTTGAGGTCGTAGCCCCACTCGGCCGCCGCGGACGGCTCGATGCCGAAACCGAGGAACCCGAGGCCGGCGAGCGTGAGGATCGCCTCGGAGGCGTTGAGCGTCGCGAGGACCGGGATGGTCTGGGAGACGTTCGGCAGCACGTGCTTGAACATGATCCGGCGCGGCTTGGCCCCGGTGATGCGGGCCGCGTCGACGAAGGGCTCGTGCTTGACGGACACCGTCGCGTTGCGGACCACCCGGAAGTACTGGGGCACGAACACGACGGTGATGGAGATCGCCGCTGCCAGGATGCCGCCGGCCGGGGTGGAGCGTCCGCCGGTGATCATGATCGCGACGATGATCGCGAGGAGCAGCGACGGGAACGCGTAGAGGGCGTCGGTGACGAGGACGAGCGCACGGTCGAGCTTGCCGCCGACGTAGCCGGAGACGAGACCGAGCGGGACGCCGACGGCGAGCGAGATCGCTACGGCGAGCACGATGACCTGGAGTGCAGTGCGTGCTCCGAAGAGCACGCGTGAGAGCACGTCCTGGCCGCCGACCGTCGTGCCGAACCAGTGCGCCGCGGACGGCGCCTGCTGCGTACCGAAGGGGACACCGTCGACGCGGTCGTCGTTGAAGCCGTACGGCGCGAGGAGCGGCGCGAAGATCGCGACGAGCACGAAGATCGCGATGATGACGAGCCCCGTGATGAGCATGCCTCGTTGGAGGCCGTGCGTGGAGCGCAGGAGCGCGACGCCGGGGAAGCCCCGGCGACCGCCTTCGGGTGGGACGAGACCGTCGGTCTCGGTGGCGACGATGGCAGACATCAGTACCTCACCCTCGGGTCGACGAGCGCGTTGATCAGGTCGATGAGGAAGCTCGTGATCGCGACGACCACCGCGATGGCGGTGACGATCCCCTGGACGGCGACGAAGTCACGGGCGAGCAGGTACCGGGACAGGATGTACCCGAGGCCCTGCCACTCGAACGTCGTCTCGGTGAGGATGGCCCCACCGAGGAGCATCGCGATCTGCATCCCCATGACGGTGACGATGGGGACGAGCGCGTTGCGGAAGGCGTGCTTGCGCACGACGACGGACTCCGAGACGCCGCGGGCACGGGCGGCCGTGACGTAGTCGGTGCGCATCGTCTCGAGGAGGTTGATGCGGATGAGACGGATGAACACCCCGGCGGTGAGCAGGCCGAGAGCGACGGCCGGGAGGACGGCGTGCGCGAGCACGTCGAGGATGTACTCGGGCTCCCCGTAGAGGATCGCGTCGATGATCATGATGTTCGTCTTCGGCTGCACGTTGTTCAGCGCGATCGACACGGCAGGCGCGGCACGCCCCGACGACGGCAGCCAGCCGAGGGTCGAGGAGAAGAGGAGCTTGAGCAGCAGGCCGATGAAGAAGACCGGTGCCGCGTAGACGAGGATCGCGAAGAGGCGGATCGACACGTCCGGGAGGCGGTCACGGTAGCGAGCTGCGAGGCGACCGAGCGGCACACCGACGAGGAACGCGACGAGCAGAGCCCAGAAGGTCAGCTCGAGGGTCGCGGCGCCGTTCGTGATGAGGACCTCGCTGATCTCGCGGCGGTCCGTGAGCGCGGTCCCGAAGTCCCCGCGGACGAGGCCCCCGAGGTACTCGAGGTACTGCGTGAGGATCGGCCGGTCGAAGCCGGAGGCGGCGCGGCGGAGGTCGAGCTGCTCGGGCGTCAGGCGCCCGCCCTGCGCGGCGGTGATCGGGTCACCGATGACCCGCATGAAGAAGAACACGACCGTGACGAGGATGAGGACGGTCGGGATGATGAGGAGCAGCCGCACGAGGAGGTATCTCACGAGCGGGCTGCGTGGGAGGACGCTGCGTGGAAGGGCGCTGACAGCCATGATGTCCGTTCGTCAGGGGATCGAGGACGTGTGGCGGGGGGGGGGGGGGGGGGGGGGGGGGG